>CAXMLR010000581.1:0-1595 GCA_964194275.1 uncultured Solirubrobacterales bacterium | reverse complement strand
GGCAGGCGGCAAGCCGAACAAGCCAAGATCGAGCTACGACCTCGGGCGCCCCCGCACCGGGTCCGATGTCCTGCGCCTCCTGCACGAACTCGAGCATCGCGAGCTCCGCCTGTACCTCGCCGCGATCACCCAGCTCACTCCCGGGGCGGTCCGGGCCGCGATAGCCGCCGTGTTGGCCAACGACGCCCAGCACGTCGCCGTCCTGCGCTCTGTTCTGGGACTGGCGCCCGTTCCCGGCGCGTTCGTGACCGGCGCCGAGTAGGGCTTCTCGACGGTGAGCGACTCTCCTCCCACGCGCCGGCAGCTCTTCTCCCGAGCCCTAGCGGGTACAGCCGCGGCCTGCGCCGGGACGGCGCTCGGGTCGCTTGCCGGCCCGGCGACGGCACTGGCCGGCGCAGCGGTCAGCGACGCCGGCCTAGCTCAAGGTCTCCTGGCCGCCGAGCTTCTGGCCGCGGCTGTGTACGAGCGGGTTCTGGCCACCGGGCAGCTGTCGCCTCGCTCGGAGCGCGTGGCGCGTGGGCTGCTCGCCCACGAGCGCGCCCACGCCACCGCCCTGGAGCCCGTGCTCCAGAGCCTGGGCGCTAGCGCCCCGTCCCCTCCGGGCGACAGCAGGGCCATCGATAGCGCCTTGTCCGAGCACCACGTGACGCGCTCCGTCACCGATCTCCACCACGAGCGCGACTGCCTGGAATTGCTGATCGATCTCGAGAACCTGATGGAAGGCGCCTACTACACGGCGATGTCGAAGCTCAGCTCCCCGCGACTGCAGGTGCTGGGCGCGCAGATCCTGGCCAGCGAGGCTCAGCACTACGCGTTGCTGGGCGAGCTCCGGCGCCGCAAGGACTTCAGCCGAGCCGTCCCGTACGCCTTCGTCGAGGGCCGCTATTAGCGTGTCAAAGGCTGAGCAGGTGGCTCCAGAACCAATTCGGGGCCAACAGCGCCGCGAGTGCCAGCAGGGCTACGGCCAGCATCACCGCGCTCATCAGCGGCTCGCCGGCGCGGTGGCGCTGCACCGCCCAGAACAGCGACAGCAACAGTCCGAACGGGGGTGCGGCGATCGCCACGACGACGGCGATGGCCACGTGAACGGGGTCCAGGCGCGGGTCGACGCGGGGCCAGCGCGGACGCGGCGGGGTCCGCCGCGGGCGGGCGGCCAGCTTGAGCCGCTCGGCCTCCAGATCGGCTCCGCAGATCGCGCAGCCGGCCGCGAACGGAGACACCGGCTCGCCACATCCCGGGCACTTCGTAAGCGCTCGTGCCATGGACAGAAGATAGGCCACGCGGCCAGACGCCCGGCGGCCTGCTGGTAGCCTCGCAAACCACGATGCGGATTGCGCGCGGACTCTATGAGGAGATGGTGTCCCACGCGGCTGAGGAGGCGCCGAACGAGTGCTGCGGCATGGTCGCCGCGCGCGAGGGCGAGATCGTCAAGGTGTACCGCGCGAGCAATGTCGAGGCCAGCCCGTTCCGCTTCGTGATCGACAGCCGGGAGCAGCTGAGGATCTACAACGAGATCGAGTCGGCCGAGCTCGAGCTGGGGGCCATCTACCACTCCCACACGCGGACCGAGCCGATGCCGTCGCAGACCGACATCA
>CAXMLR010000580.1:0-4438 GCA_964194275.1 uncultured Solirubrobacterales bacterium | reverse complement strand
CCCGCCGCGTTCTCGCCGTTGACCACGACAAAGGTCGGCGAGAGTCGTTCGCGCAGCGCCGGGAGGAGGCTGAGCAGCGTCCGTCGGCCGATCCCGCCGACGATGTCGCCGACGAACAGGATGCTCACCTTCTCGGCACTCACGTCTGCCCGACCCGCATACTTCCAGTGGCATGTTCGAGCGGCTTCATCGGTGGAGGCGACCAGCCCCGGATCCGACCACGGATCCGGCTCCGCCGCGGCGCGACGGCGAGACTTCTGCGGAGCCGGCGGACGCCGCCGCGCGGGAGATGGCGGCCAAGCAGGTCAGCGCGGAGCGCGACGCCCCCGCGGGCAAAGGCGATGCTGAGCTGACGATTCCGGCGGTCCCGGTCGCCCCGGTGGTCGTCCCTCGCTGGATCCAACTCGTCCTCCTGCCGATCGCCCTGCTCGGCCTGTGGGCCCTAGCGCGCGCGGCGGGGACGGTTCTGCTGATCCTGGTCGCCGCGAGCACCGTGGCGCTGATCCTAAACCCGTTGGTCAAGATGATCGAAAGACGTGGTCTGCCGCGCGGGCTGTCGATCCTCGCTGTTTACCTGTCCGGTTTCGCGCTGCTGGGCGGGGTGGGCGTGCTGCTGACCAACACCATCAGCAGCCAGGTCAGCCATCTCCAGAAGGACGTGCCTCAACTCGTCGACCAGGCCAACCGCGATCTGGCGAACGTCCAGAACTGGCTGAGCGGGCATGGGATCCGGGTGCACATCCAGCAGCAGGGCCAGACGGCGCTGCAGACCCTGCAGAAGACGGTCCTGAAGCGCTCCAGCGCGATTGTCTCGTTCTCCCGGGATCTGCTGACGCAGATCGTGACTATCTCGTTCGACCTTGTGCTCGTGTTGGTGCTGTCGATCTACCTGCTCGTCTACGGCCGAGTAATCGGCAATCTCGTCCGGCATGTCATGCCGCCCGGGGACGGTACTCCGGAAGACGACTTTCAGCTGCTGGTCCAGCAGGCGGTGTTCGGCTACGTCCGGGGTCAACTGTTGTTCAGCTTCATCATGGGCGCGAGTGCCTCGCTGGCGCTCTACGCCTTCGGGCTGCTCGGGATCTTTCCGGACGGCCAGCACTACGCGCTGTTCTTCGGAGTCTTCTACGGGCTGATGGAGTTCATCCCGTACATCGGGCCGATCATCGGGCCATTGCCGGCGATCCTGGTCGCGCTGTTCAACGACCCCATCTCGGCCGTGTGGGTGATCCTGCTGTTCGTGGCGCTGCAGCAGCTGGAGGGCCACATCGTGGCGCCGCAGGTGTTCCGGATCTCGCTGCGGATCAACCCGATCCTGATCATCCTGGGACTGCTGATCGGCTACCAGCTGTACGGGATTGCCGGATCGCTGGTCGCGCTGCCTGTGGCCGCCGTGATCCGCCAAACGGTGATCTACCTACGACGTCACCTGGTTCTGGAGCCCTGGACGGTAGGCAGCCCGGGCGGCCCTGGGGGCCCTGGGGGCGACCTGCTCGCCGCGGCCCGAGACCCCTGCCCGGAATGCGGCACGGCAGCTTTGCCAGCGGATTCGTTCTGCCGCTCGTGTGGCGCCACGCTGCGAGAGCGCGTGCGGACGCCGGGATAGGGCCCCCGGCCGCGCTGCCTCGCTGTAGCCTCTCCGGCCGTGCCCACCACCGCGCCAGCCGGCCAAAGCAGCACGACAATCGCGGCGCACTCGCTGACCCGCCGCTTCGGCTCGCGCACGGCGCTGAGCGCGGTCAGTTTCGAGCTGCAGGCGGGCGAGCTCGTGGCCATCATCGGCCCCAACGGTGCGGGCAAGACCACGCTGCTGTCGATCCTCGCTGGGATCCTCGAGCCCAGCGAAGGTGACAGCACCCGTCGGCCGCAGGAGATCGGCTGGGTTCCCCAGCAGCCCGCCCTCTACTCGAAGCTGTCGGTGGCTGAGAACCTGCGGCTGTTCGCCCGGCTCGAAAGGCTGACCGACCCGGAGGCCGCGGTGAGCCGGATGCTGGCCCAGACGGGCCTCGAGGAGCGCGCGGCCGAGGAGGTCGGCCGCCTCTCCGGAGGCAACCAGCAGCGGGTCAACATCGCCATCGGCCTGCTACGCGAGCCGCCCGTGCTCCTTCTCGACGAGCCATCGGCCTCGCTGGACCCGCGTCAGCGAGAACGACTGTGGGAGTTCATCGGCGGCCTCACAGGCCGTGGGACAACCGTCGTGTTCACCACCCACAACGTCGCGGAGGTGGAACGCTACGCCGACCGCGTGCTGGTCCTGGTCGACGGGGAACTGCTGTTCACGGGTACACCGACGCAGCTCGAAAAGGTAGTCGGCGGTGGCACGCGTGATTTCGAGGGTGCTTTCGTGCGCTTCCTGCACGAGCGCGGGCACTGACCCGAGCCGCTCTGCTCGTGCGCTGGCTGTTGGTCAAGGACGTCCAGATTCTCAGGCGCTCGCCGTTGCTGGTCGGGGTGCTGATCGTCTATCCGATCGCGATTGCCCTGTTGATCGGGTTCGCCCTCTCGAGCCCGCCGGCAAAGCCGAAGGTCGCGTTCTTCAGTGAGGTCCCGACGGGCAAGGGAAAGATCTCCTTCGGCAGTCAGCAGATCAACGTATCCCAATACGCCAGCCAGCTGTTCCAGGCGATCGCCCCAGTCCCGGTGCGTTCTCGCGACGAGGCGATCGCCAAGGTCCGTGACGGTGAAGCGTTGGCGGCGCTGATCGTCCCCGCCGATATCCCGGCGCAGATCCAGAGCCTCGTGACCACAGGGGTGGGGTCGCCGACAGTCGACCTGTACCTGAACTCACGGGACCCGATCGAGCGTCAGTTCGTCGACTCGGCGATCAAGGCGCGATTGAGCGACGTCGAGCAAGCGGTGTCCAAGCAGGTGCTGCGAGTGGCCACGAGCGACCTTCAGCAGGTCCTCAACGGGGGCTCCATCGAGTTCCTGGGTCAGAGCTTCCCATTGCTCGGGCTCCGCAACTCACGGACCGTCCTTCAGGGGACGCTGGCCGCGCTACCGGCTCGCTCCTCGCTGAGACCGGCGCTGCGGCAGGTCGTGGCCTTCGCGGATCTCGCGATCGAGGGACTCGGCTTCGCCAGTCCGGTGCTTGGGTCGATCGGCACGCCGTTGAGCGTCAATCAGACCGAGCTGGCGGGGCGGAGCACTCCCACCGACCTCTACGCCGCGGCGATCGCGGTGGTCATCTCGCTGATGTTCGTGACCGTCCTGCTGGCCGCCGGAATGCTCGCGGTCGAGCGCTCCGAGAACGCCTACGCCCGCCTCGTCCGCGGTCTCGTCACGCCCGGGCGCCTGTTGTGGGAGAAGATCGTGCTCGCCGGAGGCTGTGCCGCCGCCGTCACCCTGCTGATGTCGGCGCTGGTCTCCCTGTTCGTCCATCTCGACTGGGCGCGGTTTCCGCTGTGGGTGCTGGCGCTCGCGGCCGCCGCCGCCGCCTTCGCCGCCCTCGGCGTGGCGATTGGCGCGCTCGCGCGTGAGGTCAGCGCCTCCTCATTGCTGGCGTTTCTGCTCTCCTTGCCGATCGCCTTCGTCGCGCTCGTGCCGGCCAACGCCGTCTCCGGCGCGCTGAAGTCGGTGCTCGACGCCGTCGCGTTCGTGTTTCCGTTTCGCGCGGGACTACAGGCGGTGAGCAGCGCGTTCAGCGGAGGGCCGCCCGGAATCGGCGGCCCGCTGCTTCACCTGGTGGTGCTGACTGCGGCGTTCTGGATCCTCGCCCGGCTGGCCGTGCGACGCTTCGTCTGAGCCGGCTTGACCCCTAGCGCCCGACGGTGCGCTTGAACATCAGCATGCAGATCGCGGCCACCACAAGCGCGATGAGCGGCCAGCCGGCACTGGTGACCCCGACCACCGCCAGCACCAGTCCGATCACGCCGATGGTGCCGGTGACTCCGCTGGCCACGACCAGGCGGTAGGCCCGTTGCTCACGAGCCCGCCGGGGGGTGTAGCTGCCACGCTTCTGGATATCCGCCATACGTTGGAGCGTACCCGCTGGCGCAGCTAGGGTGTCCAGTGTGAGCAAGCGCGCCACGCATCACATCCTCTTCTACGACTACGTCGCCGACATGGTGGAGCGCCGCGATCCGTACCGGCAGGCGCATCTGGACCGGCTTGCCGCGCAGCGCGAGGCCGGGAAGATCGTCATGGCCGGAGCCTTGGGCGATCCGCCCCACGGAGCTGCGATCGTGTTCCGCGGAGTGAGTCCCGAGGAGATCGAGGCCTTTGCCCTCGCCGATCCGTACGTCGAGGCCGACCTGGTGACCGACCGGCGGATCGAGCCCTGGAACGTCGTTTAGTTCGCCGTCGGGGGAGAGATGGCGGGTTGGGTTCGAGACCGGCCCGGTTCAGTCTGGTCGCGGACGCCCGGCGCGGAAAGGAAGTGCGCTGCGCTTGGCCCATTCCAGACCGGCGCCCGCCCGCCGGTATTCTCGAACAGGTG
>CAXMLR010000579.1:0-1737 GCA_964194275.1 uncultured Solirubrobacterales bacterium | reverse complement strand
CCGCCGCCGCCGCCGCCGCGCGCCGGGCGTCAGCGGCCGCGCGCGCCTCGAGGGCCTGGAGGTCGGCGTTCAGTCTGTGCAGCTTCGCGGAGTCGTTGGCGCGCGTTCGGAGCTGCGCGATCTGCCGGGTCAGCAACGCGGCATGGAGGGCGGCGACCTGGTTGCGCTGCGAGAGCACCTGCTCGGTGAGGGTCCGATCACGCTGCTCGAGCCCGGCCAGGGCCGTGGCCTGGCGGGACACGGCAGCCCGCGCGGAGCGCGTGAACGACACGACCTGCGCGTCCTGGTGCCCGACCCGCTGCAGGAAGCTGACCTGCTCTAGCAGGTCACGGAATCCGTGCGAGTCGAGGATCACGCTGACCAGATCGGGATGGCTACCTTCGTAGCCCGCGACCAGGTTCGCCGACAGCGCGGTGGTGGCCAGCCGGAGCCGGTTCTCGAGCTTCACCAACTGATCTCGAGCCGCGAGCAACTGGTTCTGCACGGCCCGTAGCTGATACTCGCGGGCACTCAGCTGGCCCTGCACGGCGTCGAGCCGCTGCTGGGCGGCCGCCAACCCGCCGGCCGTCTGGTTGATGAGCGCGGCATCGGCCGCGATCGACGAGCGCAGCGAGCCTGCAGCCGACCGGCTCTGATCGATCCGGCTCTGAAGGTCGCCGGCGCTAGTGGCGGTGAAGTTGCTGCCGAGCAGCGCGAGCCCCAGCGATGCGATGACGGCGGCCGCACGCGGCATCGAGAATTTTCTGGGCATTTGGTTCATCGTGGCTCGCGGCGGGACCGCAGTCGCGCAGAAGCGTCACCACAGGTGCCCAATGAGACGCTCCGCCGGCGGCGACGGGACCCGCTCTGGGGCGGGCCGGAGCACAGTAACACGACCCGTCGCGGCCTCGGCCTGTGTTCCTGGGCTTGCAAAGAATCCTGCAAAACACGGATTTGGCGGATCGCTGTCCGGTGCTCGTGGCGCCACCCGCAGGCAGTGAGCGGAAAGCGCTGATGCCGCGGAGGTGAAGCTACGACCTCGGGAACTCGGGCCGCGCGCGAGCGCTACGGTCGCGCCGCGGTCCGCGCGAGCTTGCGCCGGGCCCCCGTTTCCAGCTCCACTTTGCGCAGCCGCACCGCAGCTGGGGTCACCTCGGCGCACTCGTCCTCACGCAGGAACTCCAGCGCCTGGTCGAGCGACAGCTCGCGCTTGGGCACGAGCCGGACCAGCTCGTCTGCGGTCGACGAGCGGATGTTGGTCAGGTGCTTCTCCTTGCAGGCGTTTACATCCAGGTCCTCGGCGCGTGAGTTCTCGCCCACGATCATGCCTTCGTAGACCGGATCCCCGGGCTCCACGAACAGGGTCCCGCGCTCCTGCAGGTTGAACAGCGCGTAGGCGGCAACCTCACCGCGGCGATCGGCCACGAGCGAACCGGTGGGTCGCGTCCGCAGCTCGCCATGCCAGGGCTCCCAGCGGTCAAAGACGTGGTGGACGAGTCCCGTCCCCCGCGTCTCGGTGAGAAACTCGGTGCGAAAGCCGATCAGCCCGCGTGCGGGCACGAGATACTCCATCCGCACCCAGCCGCTGCCGTGATTGACCATCTGCTCCATCCGGCCCTTGCGCAGCGCCAATAGCTGGGTGATCACTCCGACGTACTCCTCGGGCGCGTCGACACTCATCCGCTCGACCGGCTCGTGGATCTTGCCGTTGACCGCCCGCGTCACGACCTGGGGCTTGCCCACCGTGAGCTCGAAGCC
>CAXMLR010000578.1:0-1506 GCA_964194275.1 uncultured Solirubrobacterales bacterium | reverse complement strand
TGAACGGCTTGGTGACGTAGTCGTCCGCCCCCGCCTCGAGACCCAGCACGGCGTCGGCCTCTGACTCCAGCGCGGTGAGCATGATGATCGGGACAACGTTGCGGCGCCCGCGCAGGGTCCGGCAGACCTCGTAGCCGTCTGGCCCCGGCCCGAGCGCGACGTCGAGCAGGACGATGTCGAAATGATCAGTGCTGGCTCGGTCGATCGCCGCGCGGCCGTCGGCCACCGCCATCACACGGTGTCCTTCCCGCGAGAACGATCGCGTCAGCATTTCTCGCAGATCGGATTCGTCGTCGACCACGAGGATGCTCAGAGAAGCGTCGGCGCCGCGAGCCGCGGTGGGCAGGGGCGGCGCCGCAGGACGATCAGCCATCCAGCGATCGTACCGAGCGCCCCAGCGGCGAGGAAGCGGCACTGAACGTTTATGCTTGCGCAGCCGATGGCGACCCTGATGCCGAGACGATTCCTAGCCGTAAACGCGGTCTTGGCTGTGCTGCTCCTGAGCTTCGGAGTGGCGCTGGCAGCCGCCGACTCGGTGGCGATCAACGGTGGGGCGACGAACGTCACCAGCACCTCGGCGACGCTCAACGGCGTCGTCAACACGTCCGATCCGAGAGGCGTGGCCTGGACGTTCCAGTACGGAACCAGCACCAGCTACGGAAGCTTCGCCCCCCGACCGGCCGGTACCGTCGGGAAGGGATCTTCCGCGGTATCTGCCGCGATCTCCAAACTGAGCCCGAATACGACTTACCACTTCCGTCTGGTCGCCGTTGAGGGAAGCTACGAGAGTGTCGCTCACAGCAGCTCCGACATGACCTTCAGGACCTCCTCGGGCGGGAAGCCTCCCCCGCCGCGCAAGCCGCCGCCGTCGTCGGGTACGGCCACGCTGCGCGGCCACTCGCTGCTGGTCCACAACGGCAGGCTCTCAATCCGGCTCGGCTGCGCGGGCAAGAAGGGCGCGCGCTGTAACGGGCTGCTGACGGTCCGCGCGGCGGGGCCGCACGGGCAGAGCATCCGCTGCGCGGCGACGAACTTCTCGCTCACGGCGGGAAGGCCGCGCACGCTGCACCCGAGGGCGAGCTCTGGCTGCGCCGCGCTGCTGGCGGCGGCCCCGCAGCATCGGGTCAGCGCGACGCTGCGGGCCACGTTCAGCACGCATCAGGCGTCGCTACAGCTGCCCGTAACGCTTCACCTCTAGAGAGGCCTCCGGGCCCGGCCCGCCTAGCCGCCCGGCGCGGCTCGGTTCAGCGCGCGACGAGCTCCGGTTTCTGTGCGCCCGGCGCAGCGGACGCTGGGATGACGGCGGCGCCCGACCGGGTCCGTGGCACCAGACGGCCCGCCTCGGCCACGGCCCACAGAAGCACAACCCAGGTCAGGGTCGCGAGCAGCACATGAACCCAGACCATGTCGGTCGGGAGCCGGAGCTCGTACTGGACGCTCCCCACGAGGCCCTGCGCGGCCAGCAGCACCCCGAGCACGGTCAGCGGCTCAAGGCCGGTCTGAGCC
>CAXMLR010000577.1:0-4554 GCA_964194275.1 uncultured Solirubrobacterales bacterium | reverse complement strand
CCGCGAACGAACCAATCGCCGTTCGCGAGCAGGCGAACGGCGCCGCCGGCTGGATCGGTCTCGTCGGCGATCTCTCCGACGACCTCCTCGATGATGTCCTCGATCGTGACAATCCCGGCGGTTCGGCCGTACTCGTCGATCACGATGGCGAGCTCGGTGCGCTCGCGCTGCAGGTCGGCCAACAGGTCGTCGAGCGGCTTGGTCTCGGGAACGATCGGCGCCTCGCGGACGAGCGCCTCAAAATGGGCCTCTTCGCCTTGGTTCATCAGCAATTTGACCAGCTGATTGACATGGACGATCCCCTTGACACGGTCCTGGTTCTCGTCCTCGGTGACGACCAGCCGCGAGTGGCCGGTCGAGACGCAGCGCCGCAGCGCCTCGGTCACGTTCTCCTGAAGGTCGACCGTCACCACGGCGGGAATCGGTGTCATCACCTGCCGCGCCTCTTGCTCATGCAGGTGAAACACCCCGGTGAGCATGCTGGCCTCGCCGGCATCGAGGTGGCCGCCCGTATGCGACTCGGCGATGATCCGCTTGAGCTCGTCGGGGGTTCCGCCTTCCGGCTCCGCATCCGGGTCGATCCCAAGAAGCCGCAGCATCCAGCGCGAGGAGGCGTTCAGCGCGCTCACGAACGGGTTGAACACGACGCGAAAGAACTGCAGCGGCCGAGCGATCCGGCGGGCCACCCCCTCGGGGTTCTGGATCACGTAGAGCTTCGGGACCATCTCCCCCACGGTCGTCTGGGCCGCGGTGATCAGCAGATAGGTCACGATCACCGCCACCACCACCGCCGCGCCGTGCCCGAGCGCGTGGCCCAGCACCGGCTCGAGCACGTGGGCGATCGCCGGCTCGCCCAGAGCTCCGATGCCAATCGAGGCCATCGTGATCCCGACCTGGCAGGCCGAGATGTAGTCGCTGATGTGCTCGCTCTGGGCGAGCGCGAGCCGGGCTCCCCGCACCCCCTCCTCGGCCATCGCTTCGAGCCGGGCACGGCGTGACCGGACAAGCGCGTACTCAGCTATGACGAAGAACGCGTTGGCGAGCACCAGCAGCCCGCTGAGGATGATCAGCAGCGCTTTCACCGGCGCTTGAGGAGCGCGGCGCAGCCCTCGGTTGCCGCGCTGCTACTTCGGGGTAGGTCGTCGTTCATTACAGCGACGCGGCGAACGGTAGCAGCAGCGGCGGATCCGGCAGCCAGGCCGCCTGCTACCGCTCGCGTGGCGTCACTGCGCCTTCAGCTCGCTCGCGCTCTGCACCATGCCGGTGGGCTTACGCCAGCTGATCGAAGCGGTCGGCCATCGTGAAGTCGACCTCGGTCAGCCCCCCAGCGGAGTGATTGCTCAGTGACAGCCTGACCTTGTTCCAGCCGTGCACGAGGATGTCCGGGTGGTGGTTGGCCTCCTCGGCCGCCTCCGCCACCCGGTTGACAAAGGCGATCGCCGCGCAGAAGTCCTCGAACTTCCGCTCGCACACGATCTCCTCCCCCCCGCGGGTCCATTCGCCGCCCTTCAGGCGTTCCGCGATCTGATCGTCATCAAGCAGCTCTGTCATATCGTTCTCCCATATGCGGATCGTCAGCCTCGTCCCCTCGGCCACCGAGATGCTGTTCGCGCTCGGCTTGGGAGCCGACCTTATCGCCGTCACGCACGAATGTGACTACCCGGCTGCCGCGCGTGAGCTGCCCCGAGTCACCCGAGATCTCTTGCCGGGCGGTCTCAGCGCCGCGGAGATCGACGCAGCCGTCAAACAACGGACGCTGGCCGGAGAGTCGATCTATGAACTGGACACCGAGGCGCTGCACGATCTGCGCCCGGACCTGATCGTCACCCAGGCTCTGTGCGCGGTGTGCGCCGTTTCCTATGACGACGTCCAGAGCCTCGCCGAGGAGATCGAGAGCCACCCGCAGGTTGTCTCGCTGGACCCCCACACGGTCGGAGAGATACTTGGGGATGCTCGGACCCTCGCCCGGGCCACGGACCGCACGGATGCCGCAATCGAACTCGTGGGTGATGCCTCGGCGCGGATCGACCGGGTCCGAGTCGCGGTTCGCGGAGCGCGACGCCTGCGCGTCGCCGCGCTGGAATGGCTCGATCCGCCGTTCGCGGCGGGTCACTGGACGCCCCAGCTGATCGAGTACGCGGGCGGCGAGGACGTGCTCGGGTTCGCCGGCGAGCATTCGCAGGAGCGGACCTGGGCCGAGATCGGGACCTCGGATCCGGATGTGGTGATCGTCATGCCCTGCGGCTATAACGCCGAGATCGCTCATCGCGAAGCCGAAATGCATCGCGACGAGCTGGTGGCGCTCGGCGCGGGCGAGGTGGTCGCCGTCGACGCGGCGGCGTACTTCTCGCGCCCCGGACCGAGGATCGTCGATGGCCTGGAGCTGCTGGCCCACATCCTGCACCCCGAGCTGGTGCCCCACGCACCAGGCGAAGCGTTAACGGTAGAGCTCTGAGCGCCCGAGCGGTCCTGCTCGTCCATTCCTCGAGCGGACGCTACGGTGCCGATCGCCAGCTGGCGCTGCTCGCCACCGGGCTGGACCCCGAGCGCTACCGGCCGATCGTCGTTCTGCCCGAGCGCGGCGACCTCGGCTCGGACCTGACGGCCGCCGGCGTCGAACTGCTGGTGCGCCCGCTGAGCGTGCTTCGGCGCGAGCTGATGACACCCCGCGGGCTGGCCGGATTGACCGCGCTCGCCGCGCGGGACGCGGTTGCGCTGCGCACACTGATTCGGCGGCGCGCAGTCGCCCTGGTTCACTCCAACACGTCGGTGATGCTGGGCGGCGCCGGCGGAGCTGCGGCAGCCGGGGTCCCCCACATCTGGCACGTCCGCGAGATCTATGCGCGCTTCGGACGCGCGTGGCCCGCATACCGAGCCGTGCTGGGCAGCGCAGCGGCGCTTCCGTGTGTCTCACGCGCGACCGCGGCGCAGTTCGGCGAGCCCAGCCGGGCGCGGGTGGTCGAGGACGGTCTCGCGGGCGATCCGCAGCGGGCTCCCCGGCAGCGCGCCCGCGCGGCGCTGGGCCTGAGTGAGGACCGGCCTGCGATCGCGGTGCTCGGCCGGATCTCGGACTGGAAGGGTCAGGACGTGCTGGTGCGGGCGCTGGCCGAGCCGGCGCTGCGCGAGCGCGACGCGGTCGGGTTGCTGGCCGGAGACGTGTGGCCCGGTGCGCAGGCGCGGCTCTCGCAGGTGCTGGAGCTCGCCGACCGCCTCGGCGTCCGAGACCGTCTGCACGTTCTCGGCTTCCGCGAGGACCTCGACAATGTGCTCGGCGCGGCCGACCTGATCGCTGTCCCCTCCACCGCTCCCGACCCTCTCCCCGGCTCCGCGATCGAGGCTGCGGCGGCCGGATGTGCCGTGATCGCCAGCGCCCACGGTGGTCTGCCAGAGATCATCCGCGAGGGTGTCACCGGCCGGCTGGTGGCGCCCGGAGACGCAGCGGCTCTCGCCCGCGTGGCCCGCGAGCTAATCGATGACGTTGAGCAACGAGATCGGCTCGGAGCGGCGGCGTCAGCGGATGTGCGGCTTCGCTTCGCTCCGCACCGGCTCCTGGACTCGGTTCAGGACCTTTATGACGAGGTGCTCGGCCGCGGTGTGGGCTACGGGCTCAGGCTCCGAAGGTCCCCGCGCAGCGATTGACGCGAACCCCGCATGCGGTTCGCCGGCCTACGCGCCGATACCGATCCCGTTCGGCGCCAGCCCCATGCTTCCGGCCACCGCGATGGCTCCAGCGACGCTGAGCACCGCGAGCAGGACGCACCCGGCGATCGCCAGGGCCTGCATCCGTCGGCGCTCCGCCATCTCGACGACCAGCAGGCCGGTGATGAGCCCTCCGACCAGGCCGCCGAGGTGGCCGCCGATCGAGATCCCGCTGAAGGTCACCGAGAACAACAGGTTCAGCACCAATACGGTCCCCAAACCGCTCTGCCAGATCGGGATGCCGCGGGCACGAGCGACAACGATCAGGGCTCCGAACACGCCGAAGATCGCTCCTGACGCTCCAACCGTGAACGCGTCCGGCTGGAACAGGAGGGCACCGAATGAGCCCGCGAACAGCGACGCCAAATAGACCGCGGCGAAGTTGACCCGCCCGATCGCCGGCTCGAGCATCTGCCCGATGAACCACAGTGAGAGCATGTTCACGAAGATGTGAAAGAACCCCGCGTGCAGGAAGCCCGAGGTGAAGATCCGCCAGTATTCGTGCTGATGAGCGATCAGCGGGCCGAACAATGCGCCCTTGGCGTAGACCTGGCCCCCGCCGCCTGACCCCAGCCCGGATCCGCCTGCCGTCTCGGCCAGGAACGCGATCACGTTGATGACGATCAGCGCCTGAGTGACCAGCGGAGTCGAGGGCAGCGAACGCAGGGTCTTGACCTTGGTGCGGTCGCGCGAGCATTCAGGGCAACGCATGCCGACGGGGGTCGGCGTCATGCAATCCGGGCAGATTGGACGCCCGCACGACGAGCAGGCGACGCCGGTCTCCCGCGAAGGGTGTCGGTAGCAGGTGGCCACGGGGATGAAGCTATCAGCGGCGCTGATCGAGCCGGGCGGCCC
>CAXMLR010000576.1:0-1901 GCA_964194275.1 uncultured Solirubrobacterales bacterium | reverse complement strand
TAAGAGACAGGCCCGCAGCGCGGCGCGAGACTCCGGAGCCAATCCGAGCCAGCGACCCTCGCGAAGACCTACTCGACGCGCTCACCACCCCGCTGCGGGCCGGGTTCATCCTCTCCCAGCACGATCTCGCCGCCGTTGCGTCCTCGCTCGGAATCGGGTTGCGACGCGGAGAACGCCGATTCATCCTCAAGACAATGCTTGAGCAGAACGCGACCGGCACCCTGAGATGGCTCGGCGATCACGCGCGGACGTGGGCGGCGCTGCACGAACACCAACCCCCGGTGAGCGCCGATCCCGGCCCCTGGTGGAATGCCCGCGCGCTCTGCAGCGCAGCCGCGCTTCACCAGATCGCCACGCACGCGACGCAGACGCAGGAGCCGCCGCAGACCCCCGCTGAACTTCACCGCGAGCGAGGCAGCCCCCTCCCTGGCTTGGCTGCAGCCGTAGGAGAGAGCTTGTCCGAGGCAGCACGGCGCGGGCCGCAACCACGGGTGGTTCTGCCCGCCCGATCGGCGGTCGGCGTCGATGCATGAGCAGAGATAGCGCGCGAGATGGCCGTAGTGGAGATACGTCAGCAGTTCCAGCACCTGATGGGCCTGTACGTGCCGATCGGTGTCGGCGTGTTCGTGATCGTCGTAGGTGTGATGGCGTTCGTGGTGGTGCGCTTCCGGGCCCGGCCGGGACGCGTGCCATCTCAGCGCAGCGATGCCCCACGGCTTGAGCTGCTGTATGTCGCGGCGGTGGCTGCGATCGTCGTGCTGTTGCTGGCCGCCACATACAGCACCGAATCACGTGTGGACGCGGTGGCGGCAACTCCGGCGTTGCGCATCAACGCGATCGCCTCGGACTGGCGCTGGCGCTTCGATTATCCCGAGCAGGGGATCTCCGAAGTCGGCCAAGGCGAGACTCCGACCGATCTTTTTGTGCCGGCGGGGGAGACGGTCGAGTTTGCCCTCAGCTCGCTGGACGTGCTGCACGCGTTCGACATCCCCTACGAGCGCTTCCAGCGCCAGGCGACACCGCAGCTGACCAGCCGCTTCGATCTCGTCTTTCCGCATCCGGGCGTGCAGACCAGTGGCTACTGCAACGAGTTCTGCGGCATCGGCCACACACAGATGCGGTTTGAGGTTCACGTCTTGACAGCGCAGGCGTTCGCGGCCTGGGTAGCGCAGCACAAGCCGGGAGGCGGTCGGTGAGCACTACCACGCTGCGGCGACCGCCGGTGGATCTGCTCGGCCTGATCGGGTCGACTGACCACAAGAGCGTGGCCAAGCGGACCGCCATCGTCGCGTTCGCGTTCTTTGTTGTCGGCGGGATCCTGGCGCTGCTGATCCGCTCCCAGCTGACTACACCAGACAGTCGGCTGATCGGGGCGGATGCTTACGACGCGCTGTTCACGATGCACGGTTCGACGATGATCTATCTGTTCGTCACGCCGATGGCGATCGCGCTCGGCGTGTATTTCGTGCCGTTGCAGGTCGGGGCGGCGGAGATCGCCGCGCCGCGCGTGGCACTGCTGGGTTTTTGGATGTATGTGTCAGGGGGGCTGGTGATGTGGTCGGGCTATCTGACCGACAACGGTCCGGGTAAGGCGGGGTGGACGGCGTTTGATCCGCTGTCTGACTCGGTGCACAGTCCCGGCATCGGGATGGACTTCTGGATTTTCGGGGTGATCCTGGCGGTGCTCGGCTGCATGCTGCTGGCGTCCTGCGTGCTGGGGACGATCGTCGCGCGTCGCGCGCCGGGGATGACAATGCTGCGCCTGGCGCCGTTTACGTGGTCGATGCTCGTCACCTGCCTGATGGTGATCGCGAGCTTCCCGGTGCTGGTGGTGGCGATGGGGCTGTTGTGGGCGCAGCGCGAGTTCGGCGGTGTCTACACCGGGGCGGGCGGACCGATCG
>CAXMLR010000575.1:0-3395 GCA_964194275.1 uncultured Solirubrobacterales bacterium | reverse complement strand
GCCGTTGGGGCCGAGGAGGCCGACGCAGGTCCCGTAGGGAACCTCCAGGTCAAGGCCGTCGACGGCGGTGATCGACCCGAAGCGCTTGACCACACCTCGGAGGCTGATGGCTGATTCTGACGATGCGTGATCGGTGAGCGTCAAGGGTTCCGGCATCTTAGGGTGCCGGAACGCACGTTACTCATTGCTCAGGTGGGGGCCACGCTCAGGCCGACGCGAGCTCGCGCACCTGCGTCAGCCGCAGGCTGTTGCCCGACGGGTCGCGAAACCCGGAGTCGATCCGTAAGGCCTCTCCTCGGGCGTCTCGGTGAACTCGACGCCGCGGCCCTTGAGCTCCTGTCTGCTCGAAACGTGCGGTGTTGCGGGCGCGCGTAAGTAAACGAGCCGACGCTCTGAAGACCGACCGTGAAACAGATATCCGCCACTGAACGGTCGGTACCGCGCAGTGGCGCGGCCGCCCTCTCCAGCCGACGCGTGAGCAGGTAGGAGTGCGGCGGCTCGCCGAATGCGCGCCTGAACTCCCGACTGAAGTGCGCGCGCGAGGCCCGGCCGCGCGCGCCAGATCGGCTACTCCGAGCGTCTCCGCGTACCGGAGGTCGGCGAGGTCCCGGGCGCGCAGCAGATGACGAGCCGGCGGCACATAGCTCACATTCCGCAGTATCGCGCGCCTGGCTACCGTGCCGTCCAGCCCCGGTCCATGGTCACCGGTACCCCGGTGAACGACCGGCCGGCCGGCCCGGCCAGGAACGCGACGACCTCGGCCACCTCGGAGGGCTCGATCAGCTCCTTCACCGCGTGGGGCGCCAGGATCACCTGCTCGAGCACGTCGGCCTCGGCCATCCCGTGGGCTGCGGCCTGGTCGGCGATCTGGTGCTCGACGAGCGGCGTGCGCACGTATCCAGGACACACCGCGGTCGCCGTGATGCCGTCCGTCGCGCCCTCGAGGGCCAGCGTCTTGACCAGACCGAGCACGCCGTGCTTGGCGGCGACATAGGCGGCCTTATACGGAGACGCAACGAGGCCGTGCACCGACGCGATCGCGATGAAGCGCCCGGCGCCACTCTCACGCAGCGCCGGCCAGGCGTGCTTGGCGAGCAGAAACGGGCTGGTCAGCATCAGCGCGATCATCATGTCCCAGCGTTCGGCCGGGAACTCTTCGACCGCCGCGACGTGCTGGGTCCCGGCACAGGGGACGACCACGTCGAGCCGGCCAAACCGCTCTCGCGCTTGCGCCACGACCGCAGCGTTGGCGTCCGGTTGGCTCAGGTCAGCCTCGTGGGAGACGCCCGGTCCTTCGGTGTCCGGCCGCAGGTCGACCGACAACACATCGATCTCGTCCGCCACCAGCCTCGCGGCGACCGCGCGTCCGATCCCGCTCGCGGCGCCCGTGACGATCGCTGCCTTGCGCTGTGGCACACCGCCTCGCTACCCGTGCCACGCAGCCCCGTAATCTTCGCGTCATGGCCCGGGAAATCGCCACAGTGCCTCGCCATCGGGTGGTGATCGTGGGCGGCGGCTTCGCCGGGGTGCGCGCGGCGAAGGGGCTCGAGCATGCCGACGCCGACGTCACGCTGATCGATCGCACGAACCACCACCTGTTCCAGCCGTTGCTCTATCAGGTCGCAACGGGCGTTCTGTCAGCCGGCCAGATCGCGCCGGCGCTGCGCAGCTTGTTCCGCGGCCAGCCCAACGTGCGGGTGCTGCTGGCCGAGGTCGAGGACATCGATCTTGAGCATCGGTTGGTGAGGGCGCGGGCGATCGAGGCGATCGAGGTGCCCTACGACACGCTGATCGTGGCGGCCGGGGCGACACACTCCTACTTCGGCCACGACGACTGGGCAACCATCGCTCCGGGGATGAAGACACTGGACGACGCCAACCGCCTCCGCAGCCGGATCCTGGCCGCGTTCGAGCTGGCCGAGCAGCAATCCGAGCTTGCCGCGCGTCGGGCCTGGCTGACCTTCGCGATCGTCGGCGCGGGCCCGACCGGAGTCGAGCTGGCGGGGCAGATCGCGCTGCTCGCCACTCGCGTTCTCCACGGTGAGTACCGCCACATCGACACGGCGAGCGCGCAGGTGGTCCTGCTCGATGCGGTGCCCACCGTCCTGTCTCCGTTCCCGGACGGCTTACGTGAACGCGCCAAGAAGGATCTGGAGAGGCTCGGCGTCGACGTGGAACTCGACGCCCCGGTCACCGAGATCGACGCCGGCGGCGTAGTTCTCGGATCGGGCGCCTCGGCTCGGCGGATCGAGGCGCGCACAGTGATCTGGGCGGCGGGTGTGAAGGCCTCCGAACTGGCTCAGATGTTGGCCGAGCGCAGCACCGCGCAGATCGATCGGGCCGGACGACTGCACGTGGGAGCGGACCTGACGCTCAGCGGGCACCCAGAGGTGTTCGCCGTCGGCGACATGATCACCCTCGCGGACGTCCCCGGGACTGCGCAGCCGGCCATTCAGGAGGGCGAGTACGCGGCCGAGGTTGTCAGGGCGCGCCTGGCAGGACGCAAGCCGCCGAAGCCGTTCAAGTACCGAGATCTGGGGATGATGGCGGTGATCGGGCGCAGCCAGGCGGTGGCCGATATCTTCGGGCGGATCCGTGTCGGGGGCTTTCCCGCGTTCCTGATCTGGGGGGTGGTCCACCTCGCCTACCTGGTGGGCTGGGGCAACCGGTATGAGGCCGTCGCTCGGTGGCTGTGGACGATTCTCGCCCGCAACCGGCGTGAGCGGCTGATCAGCCTCGTCAGCCTGGTCAGCGACCGGACCGCGCGGCGCGAGCTCGACGCCGCGCGGGCCGCGGTTGCGGAAACCCCGGAAAAGGGGGTGACGCCAGGCGTCTCCGGGTAGCCCCAGGAGATGCCGGGAAATACATCCGACCTGCGATTTGAGCTGCCATGTGACAGCCAGGCTCCCTCCGCCGTTCGCGAGGCGATCCGGGAGCTCGACGTCGGTTGGGTGATCGGCGACGCGATGTTGGTGGCCAGCGAGCTCGTAACCAATGCGGTCGTGCACTCCGGCTGTAACGAGCGGGAGCTGCTCGATGTGCGTATCGAGCTCGACCGCGACAGGTTCCTGATCTCGGTTCGGGACCCCGGCCACTCCGGCGGAGCCGCCCGCCTGCGAGAGGACGATGACGCGTTCGGAGGGATGGGCCTGCGGGTCGTGGAGCAGCTGGCGAGGCGGTGGAGCTCGCAGCGCTCAGATGACCACGAAGTTTGGGCCGAGCTCGCGCGCGGCTGAGCTGCCGCCGATTTCCGGGCGCGCCCCGGCGAGGAGTAGCTTGTGCGCTCGTGACCTCGCTGGAGAGCGCGCTCGGGCCGGTGCATCAGCACTATCTGGTGCAGGCGCGCCAGATGCAGGCGCTGTCCTTCGCTGTGCACATCCCGCTGGTCTGCTTCG
>CAXMLR010000574.1:0-4553 GCA_964194275.1 uncultured Solirubrobacterales bacterium | reverse complement strand
GGGCCAGAACCGTTCGCTCGTGCTCGCGGAGGATCGGCAGGACATCCGGGAGGTAGAGCTCGCCCTGAGCGTTGTCGCCTCGAACCTGGTCGAGCGCCGCGAGCAGCTGTTCACCGTCGAAGGCAAAGATGCCGGTATTGATTTCCCGGATTTGCAGCTCGAGCTCCGTCGCGTCGCCCGGGACCTTGGTCTCAACCACCCGTTCAACGGTTCCGTCCGGGGCGCGCACCACTCGTCCGTATCCGCTCGGGTCATCGAGCACCACCGTCGCTATCGTCGCCACCGCGCCAGCGCGCTCGTGACGCTCTGCCAGCGCCCGGATCGTCGAGGCGCGGATCAGTGGAACGTCGCCAGCCAGAACGATCACCGTCCGGCCCGGATCGATGTGCTCAACCGCCGCCTTGAGCGCGTCGGCCGTCCCGCGCGCGGCGGGCTGAATCGCGATCTTTACGCGTCCGTTGAGGTTGGCCTCGAGCCGCCGATCAGGGCCATCGACGACCACAACCTTGTTCGCCCCGGCGGCCAGCGCCGCGGCCACCGGCCACGCGATCATCGGCCGCCCGCAGAGCGGGTGCAACAGCTTCGGCGTTGCGGAGCGCATCCGCGTGCCCTGACCGGCAGCGAGAATTACGACGACGGGCTCGGTCACGACCGGCCCATCGTAAGGGATCAGGCAGCGGCTGCAGGACTTTCTGGCCGCACCGCAGGCTTCGCACCGGCGCGCGCCCGCCCCAGGTATGCCCATAGGTGGGCCACGGCATAAGCGCGGTAGGGCCGCCACCGCTGGGCCACGGCGGCGGCGGCCGGCGCCGCCCCGTCGGCTCCGAGCAGCGTCAGCGCGTGTCGAACGCCGAGGTCGGTGGGCAGAAACGCATCTGGGTCCCTGAGCGCGCGCATCGCGATGTACTCGACCGTCCAGGGGCCGATTCCCGGCACGGCCAAGAGGCGTGCCCGCGCCTGCAGACGGTCGGCGCCGGGATCGAGGACGAGTTCACCGTCGACGACCGCGCCGCAGAGAGCCTGGAGGGCATGGGCCCGGGAGACCGGCATCGAGAGTTCCTCGGGCGCCAGATCGAGAATCGCGTGCGCAGTCGGAAACAGGTGAGTGACCGTTCCCGCGGGCTGCGCGAGCACTTCTCCGGCGCCCCCCACGATCCGCGCCGCCAGCGTCCGGGCGCTCCCCACCGAGACCTGTTGCCCGAGCACGGCGCGCACCGCGAGCTCGTGCCCGTCGACGTGGCCGATCATCCGCCGCCCCGGCTCGGCGTGTACGAGCGCTCCGATCAATGGGTCAGGACCGAGCGCGGAGACGATCGTGTGAGGATCGGAATCGAGATCGAGCAGCGCGCGTGATCGCTGGACCGCAGCCGCCAGATCACGCAGGTCACCGAGCGTGTAGCTCGCGCGGACATGTCCGTCGCCCGCGTCCAGCTCCACCACCCCGCTTCCGTGCGGTAGCCGGAGGCTCCGGCGGTACGTGCCGCCGGAGACTTCCTCGACACCGGGCACGGCACGCAGCGAGAGGAACGCGATCGCGTCGGCGGCAGCGAACGGGGCGCGGAACGGAAGGCGCAATGTGATTGTGGCTGGACGGGGGATCGCACGAGCGGCTCGGCCGCCGGATACTCCCGACGCTTGGGCGCCGGCCCCGAACCGCCGCTTGGCCGTCGCACGCAGTCCGGTAGGCGTCATCGCGAAGACGTCGCGGACCGTGTCGTTGAACTGGCGCAGGCTGCTGAAGCCGGCGGCGAACGCCACCTCGGACATCGGCAGCGAGGTCGTCTCGAGCAGGATCCGAGCCGTCTGTGCGCGTTGCGCCCGCGCCAGCGCCAGCGGTCCGGCGCCGACCACTGTCATGAGTTGCCGGTGCACGTGCCGCGACGCGTAGCCGAGCCGCCGAGCGAGCCCTTCGACGCCGTCCCGATCGACAACGCCGTCCGCGATCAGCCGCATCGCCCGGCCGACCAGGTCGGCCCGGCGCTCCCACGCCGGCGAGCCGGGCGTGGCATCAGGACGGCAGCGCAGGCAGGCCCGCAGGCCGGCCGCCTGCGCCGCTGCCGCGGTGGGATAAAGCCGGACGTTCTCGCGTTTGGGCGTCCGCGCCGGGCAGCTCGGCCGGCAGTAGATCCCCGTGATCCGCACGCCGACGAAGAACCATCCATCGAACCTTGGATCGCCGGCCTCAACGGCGCGCCACAACCGTTCGCTGTCCAGGAGCATGGACGCCACGATGGCACACCCGGAGCGCATTGTCTGGCGGAAATCGGACACGACAGCCGGCCGGGATCGGAGCGCCCGTACTTCCTTGAGGTGGCCCGAGCGAGCGTCCACCGACCGCTGCTAGATTCGCGCTCGTCAGCCTTTGGGGGGTCGTCCAACCGGCCAGGACACCGGGTTTTGGTCCCGGGAATCGGGGTTCGAGTCCTCGCCCCCCAGCCTGACACCTGGTGAGTTCGGTCACCTCACCCGGTAACGGCACGCCCTATCGGTACTACACCACCCGTTCGCCCGCCGACTCCGGCTCACCTCCGACCCAAGATCCGCGCCACCTCAGACACCAGCAGCGGATCGGCCAGCGCCGCCCGCACGTCTGCGGGCCGCTGGAGCGCTCGCTCGGCCCGCAGGATCCCGAGCTCCAGTCCGGCCTCGGAGACCGCCGCAAGCCCGACCTTCATCACATCCGGGCTTCTCCACGCCTGCTCGGGCAGCGTGAACAGCCGAGGCAGCGGCCGGGCCAGCCCGACCAGGTAGAAGCCACCATCGATCGCCGGCCCGAGCACCAGATCGCAGCCAGCATCGAGATCCTCCAGGGCACCGGCCGCGTGCTCGGGACGCAGGCGCGGCAGGTCCGGCCAGACGATCAGCAGCGGCCCGTCAGCGCGAGCGAAGACCCGCCCGGCCGCGTCGGCCAGCCGGCCCGCGATCCCGTCGCCGTTCTGAGGCAGCATCGACACATCCTCTCCGACCAGCAAGCGCAGCTCGCGACCGGCATCGGCCGGGTCATGGGCCACGTGCACCGCTCCCGGCGCCACTTCCCGCCCCCAGCGCACCGCGTCCGCGATCAGCACCGATTGGAGCGCCACGCAACCGTCCAACCCGAGCAACGGCTCAAGCGCGCGGCGCACCTCACCGCGACGCGGCGCCCGCGCCATGATCACGACCGACGGTTTTCCCCCGCTCATTCCCCGGCGAACCGATACACGGTTCCGGCGGGACGCGGCAGCGCCGAGCCGAGAATGGGGACCGCTCGAGTCAGGACGTCGGCGAACACCGCCGTGCTCTTGCCCATCAGCGCGATCAGCTCGGGCACCGGCGTCGTCTCACCCGGCTTGATCTCGTTGGCGTAGTCGGTGACGAAACCGATCAGCCCGTAGGGCAGCCCGAGCTCGCCGCACAGCACCGTCTCGGGCCCGCCGGTCTGGCTGACCGCGCTGACGCCACTCGCGCACAGCTGCGCGATCTCCGTGGGCGTGTTGAAGCGCGGCCCGTCGACGTGACCGTAGGTGCCTCGGCGGCGAACGGGGTGGCCGGCAGCCTGCGCGGCCCCGCTCAACGCCGAGCGGACCTCCACCGAAAATGGACTCCCGTGCAAGATCCAGTGGGCGCGTGCTGGATCGCCGGGCTCGGAGAAGAATGTGCACAGACTGCCGTCGGGAAGCCGGTTGGAGATGAAGTGAAGGTCGTCGAAGACGACCAGCGAGCCGAGGGCCAGCGTCGCGTCGAGAGCCCCGCACGCTGTGCAGCCGACGACCGCGCTCGCGCCGAGCTTCTTGAGCGCCCAGATGTTCGCGCGGTGGCTCACGTGGTTGGAGAGGCGCAGATGGCCTGTCCCGTGGCGGGAGATGTGAAAGACATCGACGTCGGCCACGATTCCTCGCGTCACCGACGTCTCGCCGAACGGCGTGCCCACCGTCGACGGCTCCGCACTCTCGAATCCGGGTAGCGCGTACGTGCCAGACCCCGTGATGACCCCGACCGGCATCCCGGGAGCGATCCTACTGGTCAGGCGGCGATGAAAGCCTGCGATTGGTGCGGCTGATCAATCGGCACCAGCGCATGTCCGACCTCGGCCATCACGCCGCGAGCGTGGTCTCGTGCTCGGCCAGCCAGCGGTCAAAGGCCTCGGTCTTCTGTGTGTCCTCGTAGACCTCGTACTCCGTGAGCCTCCCCCACACCATCTTTCCCCAGATGACGTAGCGGTTCTCGTATACGCGCTCGCCTTGGCGCGTGTCTAGGTGATCATGGCCGCGGACGCACACGGTGGTGTTCCACGGAAAGCCCACGACGATCACCTCGTCGGGAAAGATCTGAATGCCGAGCCGGGTGAAGCGGGCCAGCCACTGGGCGTGCTCGGGCTTGCTGCGCAGGTCGGCGGCGAAGCTGCTGCTTCCGGGGAACCGCATCCGGACGTCGTCTGATTCCAACCGCAGCGACGGGCGGGCATCCCCAGCCCGCAGGCGCTTCATGTTGTACGAGATCACCTGTTTACCGAGCCACGAGAACACGCGCTGCCTCCTCCTTAGATAGATCGCTCTAGCGATACACTATCCGAC
>CAXMLR010000573.1:0-19174 GCA_964194275.1 uncultured Solirubrobacterales bacterium | reverse complement strand
GCCGTTGGGGCCGATCAGCCCGACCACCTCGTGGCGCTCGATCTCCAGCGAGACCTCGCTCAGCGCCTGGACGCCCTCGAAGGAACGCGAGATGCCGGTGACCCGAAGCGAACCTTCGGGCCACCGGCGTCCCCCTGAGGACCCGTCGTCGGCCACGTCAGAGCTGGGCGAGGCCGCCTGCCTTGATCAGGTACTGGAACTTGCCTTTGCCGCCGGTGACCTTGAGCACCCGATACTCGCGGCCGAACACCGTGTGCAGCGCGGGAGAGAAGGAGACGTTGCCCGACAGCGTCGGCAGGGCGCTGAACGCCTCCATCGTCGCGGCCAGCTTCGCCCCGTCGGTGGAGCCACCGTTCTGCTTGACCGCGGCTGCGATCCCGTCGACCGCCGCGGCGCCGGTGACGAAGCCGCCGGTGGTCGGGGCGTGACCTTCGGCCGTGAGCTGAGCGATCAGCGCCTTGACCTGTGGGTCGGGATCGTCGCCGTAGATCGACGCGTACGAGTCGGTCCAGACGTTGGTAGAGACCTTCGGGTCCTTGGGCATCCAGTAGGTGCCGTCGAGCGACCACGGCGCCAGCATCGGCGTCATGTTGCCAGCCGAGCGGACGTCGGAGAGGAACGTCGAGACGTCCGGCGCCGCGGTGGTGCAGATCTGGATCACACCAGCCTTGCTCGCGTTGATCCGGCCAGCCACGTTGCCGATCGTGTGATCGCCCTGGGTCCAGGTCTGGGTGCTCACGACCTTGCCGCCGAGTTGCCGGAACTTGTTGGCGAACGCCTGGCAGACGTTCTGGCTGTAGACGATCTGCTTGTCGATCACCACATTGGCCGTCTTCCAGCCCTGCTTGATGGCGATCCGCGCGTCGGCGGCGCCCTCGTCCTGGGCCACGTTGCCGTAGCTGAAGGCGAGCTTGCCCTGGGTGCCGAAGCGCTTCGGGCCCATCTGGTCGGTGCCGATGCAGGGGGCGATCGTGAGCAGCTTGCTGGATAGGCCGACCTCGATCGAGGGGGTCGAGAAGTCCACGTCGCAGGTGACCCACAGCACGTTGGCACCCTTGGAGACCAGGTTCAGCGCGCTGGCCCGGGTCTGATCGGGCTTGAGCTGCGTGTTGGCGACAGCGAACTCGATCTTGCGCCCGTTCACCCCGCCCTGGGCGTTGATCTTCTTGGCCTCGAGCTGAGCGCCGTAGAGCGCCGGATCGTCGGTCGGAGCCATCAGCGCCGTCTCATCGACGGCGGCCCCGATCATGATCGGCTTGTTGCTCGACGAGCTGGTGCCGGCGCTGCTGCCGCCACTGCTGCTGCTGCTCGACCCGCAACCGGCTATCACCGCCGCCAGGACCACCGGTCCACTCAGCGCAGCCGTCCATCCCCTTGCTCTGCTCATCTCACACCTTTCGCTTGTCGTGAAGACTTCTCAGCCGACTCGCTCGGCCACGTACGCCGGCTCCGGCGAGGTCTGGAAATGGGGGATCACCCGGTCGGCGAACAGCTCCTGGGTCTTGATCGCCTTCCAGTGATCGAAGCCCCCGGGGTTGACGGTTATGGCCACCTCGCTCAGCCCGGTGCACACTTCGCGCGTCTGCTCGATGCGCTCGATTACATCCTCTGGGGTACCGACCCACACGATGTCGCCGGCGATCATGTCCTCGTAGGGGGTTTCGGCCAGCTGCTCCATGATCCCCGAGGCGTAGAACCCGTAGCCGGCAGAGGCGAGCTCCTCGTCGGACGCGCGCTCGGCCAGCGGTGAGGCGTTGCCGACCAGGAATCCGCGCATCCCGCTCTCGGCGTCGCGCTTGGCCACCTCGCGATCCTCGTCCATGTAGCAGGCGTGGATCCACACGATGTCGGGCGCGTTGCCGTGGTGGGCGCAACTCTCGCGGTAGATGTCGAGCTGCTTCTCCAACGCCTTGTAGGGCAGTAGCGGCGGCACGGCCACCGAGTAGCCCTTGCGGCCGGCCAGCTCGTAGGTCGAGTCGCCCGTGCCGCCGAGGAAGATGCGCAGCTTGCGCTGGGGCGGCGGGGGAACGATGTGCGAGTCGTCGATCTCGAAGAAGCGGCCGCTGTGGGAGAAGCGCTCCTGCTCCAGGGCCTGGAAGAAGACCTCGAAGGATTCTTCGTAGAGCTCCTTGACCTCGCCGAAGCGAACGCCCGCCTTGGGCGGCACCCAGCCGTGGCCACGACCGACCCCAAACTCGTAGCGACCCTCGAGCAGGATCTCCGCGGCCGCGATGCGCGAGGCCAGGACGGTCGGGTTGTGGTAGGGCAGCACGTGGAGCATCGTGCGGAACTTGATTTGACGCGTTCGCGGGGCGAGCTGGCAGAAGAACGACATCGGGTCCGGCGAGATCGAGAACTTGGGAAAGAAAAAGTGCTCGACGATCGCGTAGGCGGAGTAACCCAGGCGATCAGCGTGGATCACCTGCTCGCCCACCTCGGCGTACAGCCGTTCAGGCGACTTGCCGGGCCAGTGCTGCATCTCGGAATAGATGCTGAACCTCATGCTCTCTCGCTCACCCTGTTCACGCTCCCCGTGTCGCTCTCGTGCCCCGCCAGACTTCGTGTTCCGGAGCAAGCGGCACGGCGGTAGAGGGCGACTGTAGCCCGAGGTCCGATCAAATGTCAAATCCGCAGAGCCGCAGCGCCGATGCCTTAGCCCTACGCAAACATCCCAGCCCGCGCGCTGCTGGTGACGACGACGTTCGAGCACACGGGCGATCCGTTCAACCCCGGGGGAAGGCGTCCAGGCCGGTGGGGCCGGCGGCCTCGTTGAGGTTGGCCAGCAGGCCGTCGAATAGAGCCCCGGAGTACTCGGCGTCTTGTAGCAGCGCAGCCGGCCCGCGGCGTCGACGATGACCGTGTCGGTGAACGTCCCGCCGATGTCGATGCCGATGACGGCGCCGCGGGGCTCGCCGTCGCCGCCGTTTTCCTCTCGCCCCCCTGAGGCGGCCCGCCCTCGCTTGAAAAGCTCGCCAAGTCCGGTCATCTTTTCAGGGCTGTATCAAATGTCAAGTTCCCCTTCGACATACGACGCGGTGGTGATCGGGGCGGGCCACAACGGCCTCGTCACCGCCCTCTACCTGGCCCGCGCCGGGTGGAGGGTGCTCGTGCTCGAGCAGGGCGATCAGCCCGGCGGAGCGGTGCGGAGCGCCGAGATCACCCGCCCCGGGTTCGTCCACGACCTGTACGCGACGAACCTCAACCTGTTTCTCGGCTCGCCCGTGGCGTCCGAGCTCGGCACCGATCTGGAGCGCCACGGTCTGAAGTTCGCGGGCTGCTCGCTTCCGTTCGCGAACGTGTTCGACGGCGGGCGCGCGCTGCGCGTGCACCAGGGCCTCGAGCCGACGCTGGCCTCGCTCGAGCGCCACCACCCCGGCGACGCCGCCGGATGGCGTGAGCTCGACCGCCTCTACGAGGCGCTCAGCCCGACTCTGTTTGCCCTCTACGGCTCGCGGCTGACCGGCCGCCGCCTCGCCACGCTGGCCGCCGAGCACCTGCCGCGGCTGGGCGTGACGGGCGCGCGCGAGCTCGCACGGCTCCTGGTGAGCTCGACCCGCGAGCTGGCCGAGACCTACATGGCCTCGCCCGAGGCCCACGCCCTGCTCGCCTGCTGGGGAATGCATCTCGACTTCGGCCCCGATGTCTCCGGCGGCGCCATGTTCCCCTTCCTGGAGGCGTTCACCGACATGCGCACCGGGATCGCAATCGCCCGCGGCGGTGCCTCGCGCCTGATCGACGCGCTCATCTCGCTGGGGGCTGAGCACGGGATGGAGCTGCGCGGGTGCTGCGAGGTCGTGCGGGTGATCACGCGAGACGGGCGGGCGACCGGCGTCGAGCTCGCTGGGGGCGAGCAGGTGCAGGCGCGCCGCGCCGTGGTCGCGGGGGTGGGGCCGCGAGTCCTGTACGAGCGACTCTTGGCCGGCGTCTCCGTGCCGCCGGCGATCGCCACGGCGGCCCGGCGCTACCGCTACGGCCCGGGGACGATGGTCGTCCACCTGGCCACCTCCTCGCTACCGCGCTGGAGCGCGGGCGCGGACCTGAGCGGCTTCGCCTACATCCACATCGGCCCGTATCTCGACGACCTCGCCGCCACCTACGCCCAGGCGAGCGCCGGTCTGCTCCCCGCCGCGCCCCTGCTCGTCGTCGGCCAGACCTCGGCCGTCGACCCGTCGCGCTCGAGCGAGGGCCACGTGCTATGGGTCCAGGTGCGCGCCCTGCCCGAGCGGATCGCGGGCGACGCGGCAGGGCAGATCCACGCTCGGGAGTGGTCGCAGGCAGCCGAGCCCTACGCCGACCGCGTGCTGGGGATCCTGGAGCGCTTCGCGCCCGGGATCACCGAGTCGGTCCTCGCCCGCAGGGTGCTGACCCCCGCCGATCTGGAGCGCAGCAACCCCAACCTCATCGGCGGTGACTCGATCTCGGGCAGCATGCACCTGCGCCAGAACTTCCTCTTCCGCCCCTTCCCCGAGGTGAGCGACTACGAGACCGGCGTGCCGGGGCTGCTGATGGTCGGCGCGGCGACGTGGCCGGGGGCCGGGGTAAACGCGATCTCCGGCTACAACGTGGCCCAGAAGCTGCTGTCCCCGGCCTCGGGGGCACGTCGCGAGGACGCGCGGGCGGCCTGGGGTCTGGCCCGCCAGGCCGGTGGGGCGGTGCACGGGGCCGCGGCTCAGCGCCTGCGCCGGCGCAGCAGACCCGCCGCCTGAGCCAGCCGGCTCGGCCCGGCGATGATCCGCTGGGCCACGAGCCGCCCCGAAGCGGCGTTCAGGCCCGGGCCGGGATAGGTCGAAGCGCCGCAGTGATAGAGCCGTGCCACCGGGGTGGCATGCGTACCGTAGCCGGGCAGAGGCCGCCACAGGTAGCTTTGCCCGAGTTCGCAGTCGCCGGCGTAGATGTCGCCCCGGACGAGGTTCGGATTGCGCCGCTCGAGCTCAACGGGCGACAGCGCGACCAGCTTCCCGCGCGCCTGAGGCAGGTTCTCCACGTGGGGTTCCAGACGGGCCAGGACCCGCTCGACGTAGGCCGATTCGAGCTCGGAGGTCCACTCGTGCGCCGTGGTGTCGATCTCGCCGGCGCTGTCGCCTCGTGGCGCGTACGGCACCTGCTGGAGCTGAATCCACATAACCGCCGCGCCGTCCGGGGCCCGGCTCGGGTCGACCACCGTGGGCTGTCCCACCACAACGGTGGGGGTTGCCGGCAGGAGCCCCGCCGCTGCCTGCGCGCAGGCCAGCGCGACACTCTCCACGCCGTCGCTCAGGTGCACGATCGGGACGTCGTTCAGGCGCGGGTCACGCCAGCGCAGCGGCTCGCGCAGCGCCACGTGGATCTGCATTCCGGCGCGCGGGCTGTAGCGGAAGCGCGCCGCCTCACGGACCGCTTCATCCGGCGCCGTGCCGGGTTGCAGCAGCTTTCCGTACAGCGCGGTGGGCGTCGTGTTGGCGATGACCGCGCGACGAGCGCGGATCTCCCGTCCCCCGGCCACCACCCCGGTTGCGGCGCCGCCGCGGGTGAGTATCCGCTCGACCTCGGCCCCGGTGGTGACCTGACCGCCGTGCTCGACGATCAGCCGCTCGAACGCTTGCACGAAGTTGGCCGCCCCGCCCTGCACCACGGGCAGTCCCACGGCGTGCAGCGATCCGGCGATCGCCAGGACCTGGAAGGCGCTGCCCGCCCCGTCGGGCGGGATCCCGGTGTGTAGTGACCACGGCGCGTACAGGTCGCCGATCTCGCGCCCTTCGAACCGGGTCTCGAACCAGGCGTGCGCGGAGGAGACGACGTCAGCGACGAAACGCAGCCCGTCGCGTCGGCCCAGCGTGCGCCCCAGGGTTAGGGTCAGTCGGGCCGCCGCGCTCGAGTAGAGCTCGGCGCCGAGCAGCTGCCCGACGGTCTCGATCGTCGAGCCGAAGCGAGCAATCTCGGACAGGTAGGCGGTGCGGTCGCGCGCGCTCAGCGCCTCAGCAGTCTTGGCGGCGTCGCGGTAGGCGATGTTCACGGTGCCGTCGGCCTGGACGTTCGCGGTCGTCTCATCAGGGGTCTCGCAGTAGCGCAGGCCATGGGCTTCGAGCTCGGGTCCGAGCTCGGCGAACGCGGCCGAGAGCTTGAACAGCGGATGCCACGAGGAGAAGGTGTCGTGGACGAAGCCCGGCTCGGTCAGCTCCTCGCTGGTCACCGCACCCCCGGCCACGGGGTTACGCTCCAGCACCTCGACCGAAAGGCCGGCGCGGGCCAGGTAGGCGCCGGCCACGAGACCGTGGTGGCCCGCGCCGACGACGACGACGTCTCGGATGTCAGGCATCGCGGCGAAGCCTCTCAGAGATTTGATCAAACGACAAGAAGTTCCTACCGTGCCGCGGGGAGCGGCAGCTCGGGCGGAGCCTCACGCAGCTTCGGGATCGCCATCAGCGCGGCAAGCCACAGCGTGGCCAGGATCGCGAAGCCGATCCTGCCGTGCCCGGGCAGCCCGAACGTGAGCCCGACCAGCGGCGCCCCGCAGACGATGGCCAGTACGGGGTAGGTGTTCATCGCCCCCACGGCGGCGCCGGGGGCGGTCGGGTAGGCACGGGCTGCACCGGCCATCGTGGCGCCGAACGGGATTCCGGCGGCGAGACCGATCAGCGCCGCCGCGATCCCGTCGATCGCGGCGCCGAGCGAAAGCAAGAGCAGCCCGGTCCCGCCGGCGCCGATGACGAAGCTGCAGGCGATCGCCTGGGGCGTCCGCTCCGGCCGCCACCGCATCAGCATGCCTCCTGAGGGGCGGCCGAGAACCCCCAGGATCAGGATCAACGACCCGATCGCGCCGGCCTCGCCCCGATCCATTCCCGCCGTGCGCTCGAGCAGGGTGACCACCCAGTTGCCGAGGATCACGCTGAATCCGAACGACACGGCTGAGATCGCGCCGAGGCGTGCGAGCCCCCGGTCTCCCATCAGCGTGGCCAGGCTCGGCCGCTGCGCATGCGCTCCCTGCCCGCGAGCGGGGGGGCAGGAGGCGAGCACCGCCAGCGCAAGAACGGAGACGATCACCGCGCTGAGATACGGTGAGCGCCAGCCGAAGGGACCCACGAGGGGGGGCACCAGGCCGAGCGCGAGGCCACCCCCGCCCAGCGACACGCCGCCGTAGATGCCCCCGGCCAGGGCGGGCTCGAGCCCCTCGGCCGCCTGGGCGTAGATCGCGCCGGCCAGGAAGCCGAGGCCCACCCCGAGGCCGGCCAGCGCACGGAGGACGAGCGCCAGCACCACGTTGGTCGTGGCGAGCAGGAGCAGGTTGGCCGCCAGCGAGAGGCCGATCGCGGCGGCCCCCGCACGCTTGGCCCCGAAGCGGTCGATCGCGCGCCCGCCCGGGACCATGACCGCGAGCTCGGCGATGAACAGCATCGCCGTGAGCAGTCCCTCCACGCCCAAACCGGTGCCGTAGGCGCGGCCGAGCAGCTCGGCCACCGCTCCCGTGTTGGCGATGTTCCAGGAGATGGCCAGCCCGACGGTGCACCCGCCGATCAGCGGCCCGAGGCGGCGGTTTATCCCCACCCGCTCAGCCGGGCTGGGTCCACGAATGCTCCATGCCCTTGATCAGCGCCACAATCGCCTGGTTGAGCGGGGTCGGGATCTCCTGATCGGCGCCGAAGGAGACGATCCCCCCGTTCAGCGCGTCGATCTCGGTGGGGCGCTGGGCCAGGATGTCCTGGAGCATGCTCGCCCGATGCTCGTAGGCCACCTTGGCCGCGTGATCGACGAGCTCGTCGGGGTCTGAGTCGAGGATGATCCCCAGCGCGTCGGCCACCGCGCAGCCCTCGGCGATCAGGTCGCTGACCAGCCGTCGCGTCGAGGTGAGCTCGCACACGCGCCCGTGGGTCAGGCCGGTGAGCGCCCCGATCGGGTTGGTGGCCGCGTTGAAGATCAGCTTCGTCCACTGCGCCCCGCGGGCGTCGGTCAGCGCCTTGGTGTTCATCCCCCCCGCGGTGATTACCTCAGCAAGCCGCGTGACCTCCTCCATCGCAGCCGGCTTGGGCTCGAACGGCCCCAGCCAGGTGTCCCCGCGCGTGTCCATGTTGACCACTCCGGGCTCGACCAGGTGTCCGGCCGGGAACGTGGTGCCGCGGATCACACGCTCGACGTGCTCGGCGATCACCTCCTCGTTGCCCACGCCGTTCTGCACCGAGGCCACGGCGCCGTCGGCGAACAGATGCGCGGTGGCCTCGATGGCCGACCTGGTGAACAGGCTCTTGGTGGCGACGATGCCGAAGTCGCACGGTGGGATCGCCTGGCTGTCGGTGCTGGCCCTGACCCGCCCGACCAGATCGGCGTTCCCGGTCACGCGCAGGCCTCCGTGGTTGATCGCCTCGATGTGATCATGGACCACGTCGTAGGCCCACACTTCGACTTTGTCCACCTGGGCCAGGTGCGCGGCGAACAGGCTCCCGACGGCGCCGCAGCCGACGATGCAGACCTTCACAGTTTGACCTCCTGAAGCTGGGGCCGAGTGATTTCCCAGGACGCCTCCTTGCCCTTGACCAGGCGGTGCACGGCTGAGGTCAGTGGGATCTCGAGCCCGTGCTGGGCCGCCTCGCGCACGAGCGCGCCGGCGATGAAGTCCACCTCGGTCGGGCGGCGGGCGAGCACGTCCTCGAGCATCGAGGGCAGGTGGGCGTAGTCGCTGGAATGGGTCTCGCCGCGGGCCACCGCGAGGCGATTCATCTCCCACGGGTCCTCGTGGAGCTCGACTCCGGCCGCCGCCGCGACCGCCTTGCCCTCATCGATCAGCTTGCGCACCACCCAGCCGAGCGCGGCGGGGCTGTCCTCGTCCCCGTACATGGCTATGTGAGGAAGCTCGGTCAGCGCGGCCACGCCGTTGATGGCGGAGTTGAAGATCAGCTTCGACCACTGGGCGGGGACGAGATCGGGCATCGCCTCGGCGTGCAGCCCGGAGGCGTTGATCAGCGCGGCCACTTCGCGCACGGTCTCCACCGAGGTCCCCGTCCGGGCCCACGGCCCCAGCCAGGTCGCAGTGTCGAGCTCGTATTCGACGTGAACGTCGGACTGGCGGTTGCCGCTCATGAACGTGACCGCGGAGATGAGCGGCCAGTCGCCGTGCCGGGCGACCACCTCCTCGGCGCCGAGACCGTTCTGGATCGTCATCATCGTGGCCTCCGGCGAGGCCCCGGCCAGCCGCGCGGCGGCCGGCTCCAGATCGGTTGCCTTGACCGCGAAGATGCCGAGCTCGAACGGGGGCAGCTGGGTCGTGTCGCTGGTGGCGCGGATCCGCGTGCGCAGGTCGCTCTTGCCCGACACGCGCAGGCCATCGTCCTCGAGCCGGCGCGCATGGTCAGCGCGCCGTGTCAGCACCCACAACTCGCAGATCTGGCCGAGGTGCCCGGCCAGCAGGCTGCCGATCGAGCCCGCGCCGATCACGCACACGCGCTGCGGCGGCCGCGAGGCGGAGTCAGGCACCGGCCAGCTGCCGGAACTCGTCGTCGCTGACCAGCCCGTGCTTGCGGGCGCCGAGCAACTTGACCTCGGCCAGCAGCGCGGGCCACTGATCCTCTGGACGCTCCAGCCCGAGCTCTGCAAGCTTGATCCGAATCGAGTCGAGCCCGCTCTTCTTGCCCAGCACGATCCGCCGTTCTGCCCCAACCAGCTCCGAGGAGAACGGCTCGATCGCCGGAGGATCGTGGAACTGGCTGGCTACCGCGCCGCTCTCCCGGGTGAACAGCGTGTCCCCGGTGATCGGCTTCCACGGCTCGAGCTCGTAGCCCGAGGTGCGACGCACCAGCTCGGAGACCGCGCGCAGCTCGCGCAGACGCAGGTTGGTGGCGACCCCGTACAGCGCCTCGAGCGCCATCGCCACCTCGCCCAGGTTGGCGTTGCCCGCGCGCTCCCCCATGCCGTTGATCGTGCCCTGGACCCAACTCGCCCCGGCGTGCACGGCGGCCACGGCGGCTGCGGTGGCCAGACCGAAGTCGTTGTGGCCGTGCCAGTGGATGGGGATCTCCGCGCCCAGCCAGTCGCGCGCGCTCCGCACCATCAGCGCCGCCGCCTCGGGGGTGACGGCGCCCAGCGTGTCGACCATCGCCACCTCGCCCGCGCCGGCCTCCACCGCCACGCTGTACACGCGTTGCAGGAATGAGAAGTCCCCGCGCGAGCCGTCGACGCCGAAGAAGCACACCTTGACGGCGCTCTGCGAAGCGTGCGAGACAGCGGTTCGCACCCGCTCGAGCAGCTTCTCGCGCGAGATCCCGTACGCCCGTAGCTTCCCGTCGGAGACCGGGGACTCGATCACCGCCGCCCGTACCCCGATCTCGAGCAGCGCGTCGACGTCCGCGGGCACCGCACGGGCGAAGCCCCAGATCTCGGCTTTGAGGCCATCGGCGGCGATGGCGCGAAACGCCTCTGTGTCGTCGGCCGAGACCCGCGGGAAGCCAGCCTCGATCCTGTCGATGCCCAGACGATCCAGCGCCCGGGCGATCTCGAGCTTCTGCTCGGGATCGAGCGCGACCCCAACCGTTTGCTCGCCGTCGCGCAGGGTGGTGTCATAGAGGCCGACCGCTTCCGGTGCCTGGCGGCGATCGCGCCCGGCCCGGGTGTTCAGCTCGCCGGTCCAGATCTTGTCCTTGGCGATCATCGCTGGCGGAAGTCGTCGGGGTAGTGACCCAGCCGCTCGCTGCCTGAAGCCGTGATGAGGAAGTTGTCCTCGATCCTCAACCCGCCACCTCCTTTCCAGTACAGCCCTGGCTCTACCGCCAGCACCATGCCTTCACTCAGCTCTCCGGATCCGGCCTGGTGGGCGTATGGGGGCTCGTGCGCCCGCGCCCCCACGCCGTGCGCCACCGGGTGCGACGGCTGCCCGGGGAAGCCGAGCCGTCCAATGTCCTCGCGGATCATCCGGTCGAGCTCGGGCAGGCTCGCGCCCGGCCGCAGGTGATCGATCGCGCGGCCATAGACCCCGAGCAGTTGGTCGGCCAGCTCGTCGTAGGCCGAGCTGAGCTCTCCCGGGCACACGTTCTTGGTCAGATCACACCAGTAGCCATCGGCGCAGACCCAGATCTCCAGCAGCGTCGGCTCGTGCTCGCGCACCGGTGCGTCGCCCGTGGCGGTGAACGTGCGGATCGTAGGGCCCGACCACACCAGCGTGAACGCCCGCGCCATCTCGACCTGACCCCGGTAGCCGATCCCGTGGTGGTGTACGTGGCCCTCGTAGAGCGCGCCCACCTCGCTCGTCTTCATGCCGGGGCGGATGTGCTCGCGCACGTGCTCCATCGCCGCGCCCGCCAACTCGCCGGCCAGGCGCATGCGCTCGACCTCCTGCTCGGTCTTAATGGCGCGCGCGCGCGCGAGGAGGCTCGAGCAGTCGACGAGCTCGCGGCACGAACCCTGGAAGGCGTCGAACCAGGGTTGTGAGAACACGGTCGGCTCGGCCACCATCCGGTCGGCTGCCTGCGTTCCCTGGCTGAGCTCGAGCCCAACCCGGCCCGTCAGATCACGCTCGGACAGCAGCTCGAGCGCGATGTCCAGCGAGCGGTACCACGGCGGCCGCGGGTCGGCCGGATGGTAGCCGTCGAAGGGGCGCAGGTCGGAGGTCCAGCTCATGCTCGCGGCCTCGTCGAGTTGGGGCTCGAGCACGACCAGCACTGGATCTCCGCGGACCGGGAAGACGGCGAGGTCGTAGCCCTTCATGCACCAGTAGTTGGTGAGGTAGAGGATGTTGTCCGGGGTGCGGACGACGACGGCGTCGAGGTCCTCCTCGGCCATCATGGCGCGGAACCGATCAAGCTTGGGGCGGTCGAGTGGCCAGGTCACGAACCACTACCAGCGGCGCAGGGGCGGCGCCGGAGCTCCGTGCGCCTCCTCCCAGGAGATCACGCGATTGCGCAGGATACCGATGCCCTCGATCTCGCACTCCATCGTGTCCCCCGGCTTCAGGTACCAGTTCTGCGCGTCCTCACGGAAGCCGGCCACGCCCGCCACAGTGCCCAGCGAGAGCACGTCGCCGGCGCTGTAGCCGAGCGCGGAGTAGTGGGCGATGACCTCCGGAATGGTCTGGGACATGTTGCCGCTCATCGACTCCTGGCGCAGCTCGTCGTTGACCCGCAGCTGCATGCGCAGCTTGTGTGGTTCGACGATCTCGTCCGGCGTGACAATCCACGGGCCCAGCGGGCAGAAGGTGTCGATCGCCTTGCAGAACGAGAATACGCCCGAGCGCATCTCCCGGCGCTGGATGTCACGCGCGGTGATGTCGTTGAAGATCGTGTAGCCGCCGATGTAGTCCTCGGCTTCGTCGGCGTCGAAGTGCTTGCCGGAGCGGCGCAGGATGAGCGCCAGCTCCAGCTCGTAGTCGAGCTCGTCGGTCAGGTGCGAGGGATATACGACCGGATCCTCCGGGCCCACGATCGCATCGATGTTCTGGAAGAACACGATCCAGGGCGCGATCTCATGCGACCAGTCGACGACCTTGGACTCTTCCTCGTGCTCGCGATAGTTACCCGAGGTGTGGAAGAACTTCTTCGGGATGATCGGCGCGCGAACGCGAACGTCTGCGAGCGCGATCCGCTCGCCGTTGGCGCCGGCGCCGACCTGGGTCAGGTCCTCGCCGGACTCGTAAAGCTCGCGCATCGTGGCCACGCCGTCGATCACCTTGATGTCCGAGCCGTCGATCACCCCGCAGCGCGGGCGCTCGTCGCCATCGGTGAAGGTCAGGAGCTTCACGAGGCCACCTCGCAGAGCTTGGTGATGGTGAGCGCATAGACGGTGGCGATCTTGACCAGGCCGTCGATGTCGAGGCTCTCGCCGTCGGCCCCGGGGAGGCCGCTCGAGGTTCCGTAGTTGACGGTTTCGATTCCGTAGCGCGTGAGCGCCGAGGCGTCGGAGAACCAGCGTACGACGTCCCGGTCCGGAGGGGCACCGAACACATGCGCGTGACCAGCATCGATCGCCTTGATCAGCGGATGGTCCTCCTCGATCTCGGCGCCGGGAGCGGTTACGAACACCTCGTACTCGAGCCCGTAGTCTGGATGCTTCTCGCGCAGACGCGCCACCAGCTCGGCCAGCTCGCGCTTGGCGTCCTGCATGCGCATCGTTGGGGGAACGCGGATGTCCAGGAACAAGTCGGTGCGGTTGGGGGTCCGGCTGACCCGCCATGGATTTCCGCCCCTCAGCGAGCCGATGTTGACCACGCCTGTGAGCCCGCGGTACTCCGCGCGCTGCTCCCACTCGGGGATCCACTCGAGCACCTCGTCGATCACCTCGCGCATGCGCACGATCGAGTTCTCCTGCAGGCGCCCGCTGGAGAAGGCCGTGTGGACGAACGGCCCGTGCGTGGAGATCCGAGCCCACATCGCCCCGAAGTGCCCGAGCACGATGCGCTGCTCGGTCGGCTCGCCGAGGATGCACATGTCGGCGATCCCGCCGTGGGTTGGGAGGTAGCGGCTGCCCGCGGCGTAGCCGCGGTACTCGCGTCCCTGGAACTCCTCCCCCCACTGCGTCTTCTCGATCTCGCCCACCACGCAGGCGATGATCACGTCGCCTCGCAGCTTCACTCCGGCGTCTTGCACCGCGCGCACGGCCTCGAGGTAGCAGGCCAGCGCGCCCTTCATGTTGGAGATGCCGAGGCCGTAGATCCGTCCATCGCGCACGAGCGCCTCGGGCTGGAAGCCGAGGATGTTGCGCAGGTGCGGCTCGCGGCCGGAATACGAGGTGTCCATGTGGCCGTTGAACATCAGCGACGGACCGCCGCCCTGACCCCACAGCGTGCCGATCACGTTGGGGCGCCCGTCCTCGACCTCCTGCCAGGTCACGGTCAGGCCGGTGTCCTCGAACGCGGCCCGCACGGTCTCGGCCATCGCCTGCTCGCTGCCGGTGGGACTTGGCGTGCTGACGTAGGAGCAGGCCGTGTCCACCAGCCGCCGCTGGTCCACGCGTGCCACCACGCGCTCGGCCAGTTCCCGGCTGGTGCCGACGCTCATGCGCGGAAGTGCGGTAGCACGCGTTCGGCGAACAGCTCGATCTGGTGATCGCGGCTCTCGCCCCAAAGCTCGAGCATGATGTGGCTGCAGCCCGCCTCGTGATACTCCTCGATCGCCTTGATGCAGTCCTCGGGCGTGCCGGCGATCGGCTGGGTCTTATCGAGGATCTCATCGCTCACCGCGGCGGCGGCGGCCAGACGACCGCCTGACTCCATCGCCTCGGCGATCGGCCGGATCTCCTCCTGACTGAGGCCCGCTTCCTCGAGCAGGACGTCGGCCGAGCCCTGGATGTTCTGCACCTTGTTGGCCAGGTACATCCCGGCGATCTCCCGCGCGCCCTCGCGCCCCTGGGCACGGTCCTCGTCGATGCTGGCCACGATCGTGCAGCCCAGATCGAGCTCCCCGGGATCGCGCCCCACGGCCTCGGCGCCTTGGCGCATGTTCTCGCGGGCGTAGCGGACGAAGCCGGGGGTGGTGATGCTCGGCGTGAGCAGTCCATCGGCCAGCTCGCCGGCGAGCATCTGCATCTTCGGCCCGGTGCCGGCTACGTACAGCGGCGGCACGGTGCGCGGGGAGTCGGCGTCGTCGCGCAGCGCGGGGACGTGTGCTGTGTACTCGCGGCCCTCGAAGTCGACCGCCTCGCCGGCCAGCATGGGACGGATGATCTGCAGGCTCTCCTTGATTGCGGTCAACGGGCGGGCCGGCTTGCGCTCGCCCTCGCCAATCTCCTTCATGAAGATCTTCGAGGCGCCGAAGCCCAGGCGGAAGCGGTCGCTTCCCCCGATAGCCTCCTGCGTCACGCGTGCCTCCATCGCCACCTGGATCGGGTGGCGGGTGTATGGGGAGATGATCCCCCAGCCCACGGTCAGTCGCTCGGTCTCGCGCCCGACAAGCGCCGACAGGGCGGTGGACGAACGCGCCTCCATCGAGTGCTTTCGCCACCACGGATACGCCTCGGCGAGCCAGATCGTGTCGAATCCACGCTGGTCCAGTTCCCGTGCGTGGGCGAGAATCTCTGCGAGCGGTTCCATCGTCAGCTGCATCACGCCGATCCGCAGTGGGACGGTCATCAGATCAAGGCTCCCATCGCCAAGCCCCGGCGCAGGCCGGTCGAATTTGTCGGAACACGACTCTGGCGTATATTTGATCAGACACGGGCGTGGGGCGCAAGGCGCCGGCTCGAGGCGCCTGGCCACTGTCCCCAAGCGCAGCGGAGGGTGAGATGAACGAAGAGGTCGAGCGGCGGTACCGGCTGATCCGAGAGGCCGCGGAGCGCGATGGCCTCGACGCGGTGCTCGTCTGTGCCAGCGAGTACACCGGGTTTGAAGGCGCGATGTTCTACGTCTCCGGGTTCCGGATCCTCCACCGCTACGCCTACGTGCTGCTTCCCCTGAACGAGTCGCCGACCAATGTCTTCCCAGGCGAGGGCCGCTGGGTGGGGGACCACTCCGAGGGCTGGGTGGAGGACCGTGTGTTCGCCGACACCCCGGGCAAGTGGATCGCCGAGCGCATCCGCGACCGGGGCTGGAACAAGGTCGGGGTCTACGGCATGGACCTTGTCATGACCGTGCGCGACTACGACGCGCTGCCCCACGACAAGGTCGTGCGCTGGGACGAGGGGTTCGACCTGGCCCGCGCGGTCAAGTCGGAGGCCGAGCTCGAGTCGGTCAAGGAGTCGGTCAGGATCAACGAGGCCGGCGTGCTGGCGGTGATCGAGGCGTGGGAGTTGGGGCGCACCGAGGCCGAGCTGATGGCGGTTGCCGAGGAGGCGTTCGTCAGCCGCGGGACGCGGCGGCTGACCATGGACATGGTCCTCACGGGCCCCGGCGGTGCCGCGCTGCCCGAGATGCGCCTGCCCGACGAGACCCGCCGGATCGGCCAGGACGACATGCTGATCTACGGGCTCGAGGTGGCGGGGCCGGGCGGACACTGGGTCGAGGTGTCGCGCCCGCTGTGCGGCGGGGAGCCCTCGGATGAGTCAAAGCGGATGATGGAGGCTTACCGCGAGTACCACGAGATTTGCCGCACCGCGATGCATGCAGGCGCCACCGCATCCGAGGTCCACCGCGCCGTAGCCAAGCCGTTTCACAGCCGCGGTTGGAAGCTCGGGCACGTGACCGGTCACTCGATCGGGATGACGATGATCGAGCACCCGCGGATCGGCGAGGCGTTCGACGTCGAGCTGCGCGCTGACATGATCTGCTCGATGCACCCGCACGTGATCTCGCAGGACGAGCGCACGTGCCTGTACTTCCAGGACACCTGGCACGTTCAGGCTGACGGTGCGAAGCCGCTGAGCGACCTTCCGGTCGAGTTCTTCGCCCCGGGCCGCCCTGGCTCGGCGGCGTAGACCGCGCGGCGGCGTTTGATCACAGATCAGACCAGCTCTATGATCGCCGTCCCCGCCCTCAGAGAGGAGCTGACGTGTCTCTAAGCACTTCGCCCGCCGCCACTCGGGAGTCGGTACCTTTCAAGGTGCAGCGTGCCGACGGGCAGAGCACCGAGCTCCAGTACTCATCGCCCCGGCCGGCCGCCGAGCATGACGAGGCGGCGGTGCTTGAGCAACTACCGTGGTTCGAGGCCGGCCAACCGCTGCACAACTGGATGCTCCACGACACCGACTTCTACGACGAGGTCGAGCAGGTGTGGGGACGCCGGTGGGGCGCCGAGGGGATCGGGAAGCTGCGCTCGGTGCTCGTCTCGCGCCCGACCGCGAACGAGACGCGCCAGGAGTACGCCCGCGAGTGGCAGTACTACTACTCGACCGCGGCCGGGAACGCCGACCTGGGCCGCCTGCAGGCCCAGTTCGACGAGTACTACCAGGTGCTGAGCGACAACGGGGTCGAGGTCAACTACGTCGAGCCGCCGGTCCCGGCGATCGGCGCCTACGGCTACCTGAAAAACCTGGTCACGCTGGCCGGCGGCGGCCTCGTCGTCCACGGCGGCGCGATCGTCCACCGCATGGGCCTCGGCTCGTGGCAGCGCGGGCGCGAGGTGATCTGGTCCAAGGCGCTGACCACGCTCGACGTCCCGATTTACCTGACCATCCACGGGCGCGGGATCGGCGAGCCGGGAGCTGGACGCTGGCTTGACTCGAAGACGTTCGTGTTCAACAACAGCGTGGTGGCCAACGAGGAGGGACTGCGCCAGATCGAGTTCATCCTGGGTGGGCTGGGCATCGAGATGGTGACCACGCACAGCCCCGGCTGGGTTCACGACACCGGGCACGGCAACATCGGCACCACCCACGCCGACATGTTCGTGATGGTTCCCGACCTCGGGCTGGCCGTGCTCGCGCCCCACCTCGTCGACTACGGCTTCGTCCGCTACCTCAAGCGGCGGGACGTCAAGGTCATCGAGGTGCCGGTCGAGGAGTACTGGGACCTCGCGGTCAACGCGGTGACCCTGGAGCCGGGGAAGGTGGTCATGAACGCCGGCGCACGCTCGACGGTGCAGGCGCTGGAGCGCGAGGGCGTCGAGGTGATCCAGGTCGACTTCTCCGAGAGCCACAAGTTCGCCATCGCCGGACTGCACTGCGCCACGCTGGAGCTTCTCCGTGACCAGCCTGGGCCGATGCTTGGCTGAGATGGCCGTACGTGAGCTCGGACTCGGGTGCGATCAGCTCGTTCACGACAATCCTCGTCAGTCGATGAGCGAAGACGCCGACCGCCGCACCCGCGGCATGGCTCCTACGCTCCACGATGACATTTGACCCCACGGGCCGCCGGGTCGATCAGCTCGAGCCTGGAAGCGGGGGTGGGCAAGCGCGGTAGCTCACGGGACTCTCCGATAGCTCGATCGGGTTGCGGGTCAGGCGGGCCACGGTTCCGTCGCCGCGAGGAATCTCGACGAGCGGGTCTAGGCCGAGCTCCTCGGCCAGCCCGAACGCCGCCTCTAGGTCGTTTACCACGCCGGCGGGAACGCGAGCTTCGGTCAACTCGCGCGCCCAGGCATCGGCTGGCTCACGCTGCAGCAAGTGTGTGAGCGCCGCTCGGAGGGCGTCGCGATGTTGCACCCTGGATTCGTTAGTGGCAAAGCGGTGGTCAGAAGCGAGCTCTTGTGCGTTCAGGACCCCGCAGAGTGCCACGAATTGCCGGTCGGTGCCCACGGCGAGCACGAGGTCACCGTCGCCCGTGGGGTAGATCTCGTATGGCGAGATACTCGGGTGGGCGTTGCCCATGCGCTGCGGGACGACGCCGGCGAGCGTGTATGCCGAGCCCTGGTTGACGAGGGCGGAGAGCAACGAGACGAGCATCGTCACCTCGACGCGCTGTCCCTGGCCGGTGCGCTCGCGGTGGCGCAGCGCCGCGAGGATGCCGACCGAGGCAAACAGCCCGGCCAGCACGTCGACGAGCGCCACTCCCACCTTCTGCGGCTCCCGGTCCGGCGGCCCGGTGATGCTCATCAGTCCCCCCAACGCTTGGAGCAGAAGGTCGTAGGCCGGGAGCTGTGCGCCTGCCTTGCGCCCGAAGCCGCTGACCGAGCAGTAGACGAGCCCCGGGTTCTCGTGGCGTAGGTCCTCATAGCCGAGCCCCAGCGCTTCGATCAGCCCGGGCCGGAAGTTCTCCACCAGCACGTCAGCTCTTGCCACGAGTACGCGCGCATGGGCCAGGTCGCTCGGGTCGGTGAGGTCGAGGGCGAGGCTGCGCTTGTTGCGGTTGACCGATTGGAAGTACGTCGCGTTGCCAGCTTCGTCGCGCGGCGGCGCCCATGAGCGAGTGTCATCCCCGATTCCCGGCCGTTCGATCTTGATCACCTCGGCGCCGAGATCGCCGAGCATCATCGTCGCAAACGGTCCCGCGAGCACGCGTGAGAAGTCGACGATCAGGAGGTCGGAGAGGGGGGGTGGTGTCACGCGTCGGTGGGAAGGACTACATGGCGGCGCCATGCCGGGGTCCCGCCGTCCGGATTGGGCATCCGGATCAGCTTGCCGATCGAGCGCTCTGCCTTTAGGATCCTAGATGTTCGAATATCTGGAATCAACACAAGGTTTACCGCTGACCGCCACCGCCAACCGCAACGAAATCCGCCCTACGGACTTCCTTGGTCTCGATGCGCTCCTCAGCGACGAGGAGCGCCTGATCCGGGACACAGTTCGTGCATTCGTTCGCGACCGGGTGCTGCCACACATCGGCGAATGGTTCGAGGAGGCGCGCATTCCGGGCGAACTCGCGACCGAGCTGGGCAAGATCGGAGTCCTCGGCATGCATCTCGAGGGCTATGGC
>CAXMLR010000572.1:0-2939 GCA_964194275.1 uncultured Solirubrobacterales bacterium | reverse complement strand
CCCGCCGCGAGGCGCTCGGCTACCCGCCGTATGCCTCGCTGATCCGGGTGGTCTGCTCGGCCGTGAGCGCCACCGACGCCGAAGCGGTGGCGGGCGAGCTGCGTGAGCTGATCGCGCCGGCCGCGGGAACGGTGCTAGGGCCGGCACCGCTGTTCCGGCTGCGCGGTCGCTCGCGGTTCCAGCTCGTGGTCAAGGCAGCTGAGCGCAGCGCCGCGGTCGAGGCGGTCGGGTCCGCCGTCGAGGCGATCGTCCGCTCCGCCGCCCGACGAACGGTCAGCGTGAGCGTTGACGTCGACCCGCAGTAGCCACAATCGAAAACGCAGACCGATCACACCGGCCGCCGCGGCTCGCGGGCACGCATCGTCCTAAACTGAGACCGTGGCAGAACAAGCATTGAGCGCCGAGGCAGACGGGGATCAGCCCGAGGACCCGGCGCAGGATTCGGAGGCGCTCGAGCCCGAGCTCGACCCAGATCTGCTGGCGCGGCGAGCGGCCGCGCTTGCGCACGTGCGCAAGTTCGGTGACCCCGTGCTGCGCACCTCGGCTCGGCCGGTGGAGCAGATCGACGACGCGCTTCGATCGGAGATCGCCCGGATGGGGGAGCTGATGAACGATGCCCTGGGCGTCGGCCTCGCGGCCACACAGGTCGGGGTGCTCCATCGTCTGCTCGTCTACCGGGTCCTGCCCGAAGCACCGCTGGCGGCGCTGATCAACCCTGAGATTGAATGGGCCGGTGACGAGCAGGAATCCGGCGAGGAGGGGTGTCTCAGCCTCCCCGCGGTGCTGGTCGACGTCGAACGCCCCGTGCACGTCCGTGTGCGGGCGATCAACGAGCACGGCGATCTGATCACCATCGAGGCCTCCGGGTTAGAAGCACGAGTGATCCAGCACGAGATCGATCATCTCGACGGTGTCCTGATCCTCGACCGCACCTCGCGCGAGCAGCGCAAGGAGGCCATGCGCGCGCTGCGAGACGCGCAGGCCGCCTGAGTGTCGGTGGTCTGAGCCTCACTCGTGCGGACGGTCTTTCTCGGCACTTCCGAGTTCGCCGCGGTCATTCTGCAGCGCCTCGCCGTTTCGCGCCACCGTCCCGAGCTCGTCGTCACTCGGCCCGATCGGCCGCAGGGCCGTGGCCGCCGGCTTGCCGCGCCGCCGGTCGCGCACCTGGCCCGTGAGCTGCAGATCGAGCTCGACCAGCCGGAGTCGGTGAACGACGAAGCGGCTCTGCAGCGGATTGCCGGCGCTCGTCCTGACGCCGTGTGCGTGTGCGCGTTCGGCGCGCTGATCAAGGAACCGCTGCTATCGCGTTACCCGATGCTGAACCTTCATCCCTCGCTGCTGCCCCGCTGGCGCGGGGCGGCCCCGATCGAGCGCGCGATCATGGCCGGCGACGAGCAGACCGGCGTATCGGTCATGGAGCTCACGGCCGGACTCGACAGTGGGCCGGTTTGCTCGCAGCTCAGCGAGCCGATTCGCGCCATGGACACCTACGGCAGCCTGGCCGAGCGCCTGGCCGAGGTCGGCGGCGACCTGCTGGTCTCGGCCCTCGGCGAAGCGACCCCGTGTGTCCCGCAGGACGAGGCGCTGGTCAGCTACGCCGAGAAGATCGCGCCGGAGGACCGTCGGCTCGATCCACGGCGACCGGCGACCGAGCTTGAGCGGACCGTGCGCGCGCTGACACCGCACATCGGCGCCTTCGTCCTGCTTGACGACGAGACGCGCCTCGGCGTCCGCGAGGCTCGCGTCAGCCCGGAGCCGTCCGTGCCGGGGATCCGCCTAGCCCCGCCGGTACCCGCTCTGGGCACGGTCGAAGGTTCGCTCGAGCTGCTCGTCGTACAGCCCGCTGGTTCTCGCCCGATGCGCGGTGAGGATTACCTGCGTGGGCACCGGCAGTGAGCGATCCTGGGGCTGGCGTCTCGCCCGCGCGGCGCTGCGCGTTCGCGGTGATCCGCCGGGTGTTCGAGCAGGGCGCCTACACCGATCGGGCGCTGACTGCGGAGGCAGCCGGGCTGCCTGCCCGGGAGCGAGCCCTAGCTACGGCGCTCGCCTACGGGACCGTTCAGCGCCTCGGCACCGTCGATCATCTCGCCGGCCGGCTCTGCTCACGTCCGCTCGCCGAGCTCGACCCTCCGGTGCTGGCGGCGCTGCGGCTTGGGCTCTACCAGATCCTGTTCCTGGGCGGGATCGCCAGCCATGCCGCGGTCAACGAGAGCGTCGAGTTGGTCAAGAGCAGCGGCCGCGGGGGGTCGGGGCTGGTCAACGCCGTGCTTCGCCGGGCCACCCGCGAAGGCCCCGCGATGCTGGCGCAGCTGAGCGACGCCACCGCTGCCGAGGCTGCCGTCCGGCATTCGGTACCCATCTGGCTGGCCGAGAAGTGGTGGGACGAGCTCGGTCCCGACCAGGCACGCGACCTGCTCGGTGCGGCCAACCAGCCGGCCGAGGCGGCGGTCCGGGCCAACGAACTGGTCAACGGCCGGGACGAGGTCCGCGCGCGGCTGCCGGTGCCCTCGCGGGAGGCCGTCGGACTGCCGGAGGGACTGGTGCTCGAGGACGCGTTCGACGTCCATGGGTCAGAGCTGTTCGCCGCTGGCCGGCTCGCGCCCCAGTCACGCGCGTCGATGTTGGTAGCGCGGGTGCTGGCGCCGCGGCCCGGCACGCGCGTGCTCGACCTGTGCGCCGCGCCGGGCGGCAAGAGCACCCATCTGGCGGCACTGATGGGGGATGAGGGGACGATCGTTGCGGTCGAGCGTCATCCCGGCCGCGCCGAGGCGCTCCGGCGGACCTGCTCGCGCATGCGGGCGAGCGCCGTGCAGGTGGAGGTTGCCGACGCCGCGCAGCCGCGACGCGAGCCCGGCTATGACTACGTGCTCGTCGATCCTCCGTGCAGTGGGCTCGGGACCCTCCAGTCCCGGCCCGACCGTCGCTGGCGGGCCAGCTCC
>CAXMLR010000571.1:0-8820 GCA_964194275.1 uncultured Solirubrobacterales bacterium | reverse complement strand
GCCCTCTGGGCGCTCCATGACACGGTCGAGCACGAACTGAACTTTCGCGGCGAGAACGCGCTGATCGACGCCGACACGCCGGCCGCGCTCCCCAACGGCAATCCACACGCAGCGCCCCTGGCCGGGGCGATAGACCACTTGCGGACCGCGTTGGCGCAGTCCTCCGCGCTGATCGCAGCGCGGGTGAGCACGCTGCTGGATGCGAGCCTGACCGGGCTGCCGCCGTTTCTGGCCCGCCACCCGGGGCCGGAGTCGGGCGCTTTGGTGGTCGAATACACCGCACACGCGGCGGCGGCCGAAGTGCGGTCGCTGGTCACGCCCGTGGCCGCGCAGACGGTCTCGGTGTCCCGCGGCGTCGAGTCCCATTCGAGCCTCGCCCCGATCGCCGCTCGGCGAGCGGCCGAGACATTGGAGGCGCTCAGCGTGCTGATCGCGACCGAGCTGGTGATTGCGATCAGGGCGCTGCGCCTGGCCGGCCATGAGCCGGTCGGGGCGGGAACCCGGCCGCTGTTCGACGCGGCGGCGGCGCGACTCAATCCCAACCTCAGCGACCGGCCGTTGCATCCCGACATCGAGCAGGCACGCCAGTTCGTGCAGTCCTGGGATCCCGCTCAGAGCCCCCCGGAGCATCGCTAGCATCGAATTGTGGATGAGCGGCGACGGGAACGATGAGCCTTGCCTGATGGACCGCGCCCCGGATGTGCTCGCGAGGCGCGGCTGCGGGCGGCGGGCTGGAACATCGAGGTGCATCCCACCCGCGGGGCGTTCTACTGGGGCGCAGGGCACCGCGCCTGAGGAGATGCCGAGCATGCAACCTCCGAAGTTCACCGAGCTGATCGGACCGCCTCCGGACGCGCGCGAGTTCACGATGCTCACGCGCCCGGGCCTGGCCGATTGCGCGCCATCCGGCCGGATCCGGCTCGACGCACTGGCCAGGTGGCTCCAGGACATCGCGTACGCCGACGTCGAGGATGCAGGCGTGGCCGGCAACGCGGTGTGGGTGGTGCGGCGGACGCGGATCAAGGTTCTCCGCTTCCCCCGGTTTGCCGAACACTTCGAGGTGCGGACGTTCTGCAGCGGGATCGGAAGGATGTGGGCTGAGAGGCGGACCACGATCGCCCGCGAGGCCAACGTCGAGACGCCGTGCGTGGAGGCCGTAGCCCTCTGGGTTCACCTCGATCCCGAGACCTGGCGTCCGATCCCGTTCGCCGACCAGGAAATCGCTCCCTACGGTGAAGCGGCGATGGGCCGACGGATCAGCGCCCGGCTGCACCACCCCGCGGCTCCGGCTGACGCCCCGGGCTCGCCGTGGACGTTTCGGGCAACCGAGTGCGACATCGCCAGCCACGTCAACAACTCCAACTACTGGCAGCCGCTAGAGGAGGAGCTGATGCTGGCTGGCCAGGAGCCGTCCGCGCTCGACGCCGAGATGGAGTTCCGCGCCCCTTCACAGCCGGGGCGCAAGCTGATGCTGCGAGACGGCGTCCTCCGCTGGATCGTCGACCCGGACGCGGCGACGCACGCCTCGGTGATCCTGGTGACGGGCTGAGCGCCGACGCGCCCTTGCGGGCTTGAGCGCCGCGCCGAGCGTTCCGATCAGCGTCCGATAGGCGCCGAACGCCGGCTTGGGCGTGTAGTCCGAGCGCAGCAGCCCGTCGGTGGCAAACGTGGCGCCGATCAACCCGGTGGCGCCTCCGGTCACCGAATCACGGAGATTGAACCAGCGGTAGTCGGTGATCCCGAAGCTGCCGGCGTAGTCCGATGCGGCCCGCACGAGCTCGCGTAGGGCGCTCGCCTGCTGGGACTCGGAGAGGATGCCGGTGGGGACCCCGTTCTCGGTGATCCACAACGGCACGCCGGCGGCGAGACCGGCCAGCGGCGCGAAGCAGCGCCGGAGCACACCGGCGGCCTGGGCAAGCTCGGCTCGGTAGTTCTCGCCGGGGAGCATGACGGGCGGAAAGATGCTGCCCGGATAGAAATCGAGGCCGATGAAGCCGAGCGCTCGGGACAGCGCGGCACCACCGTGGGCCGCGAGGTAGGCGAAGAACGCGGCGTCTTGGGTGGGCAGGAAGCGATAGGCGTAGGTGAAGCCAAAGCGCAGCTGCGTGAAGTTCTCCCTGCGCGCCTGATCGTGGGCGGCTTCGATCCCGCTGATCAGGGCATCTTCGGCTCCCCTGTAGTAGCCGTCGGAAGTATTGGGCGAGAACGAGACGTTGACCTCGTTGGTGATCGTCATCGCCACCACGTGCCGGTTGGCGCCGAACGCGTGAACCACCGCACGCACGTAGCGATCCCAGGCGGTGATGTCACCGGCCTGGCCGGATGCCGGGTGATAGCGGACCTGGATCTCGACGTCGAGTCCGGCCTGGGAATACCGATCCGCGAGGCGCTGGAAGCTGGCGATTCCCGCCGCCCCGTCAGACCAGAACAGCCGATTGAGCCGGACCACCGTCACCCTTCGCGGTGGCCGCAAATTCCGGACGGCGGCCAGGTCCCGGGCTGGGTCGTCGGGAACCGCTGAAAGCTGCGTCCCCCCGACGCTGCCGGCCAATCCAGCATCGACGCCGAAGCGCAGCGGTGCCCCTGCCCGAGCCGGGACGTTGCCGTAGGACCCAACGCACAGCGGATCGGTCGAGGCCGAGGCGGCCGCCGGGGGGGCCGCCTCGCCGGCCCCGAGCACCAGCACCACCCCGACGGCGACAAGCCGCCGTCCTCGCCTCACGCGCCCATCCTAGCCACCGCCGACTGCTGGGCGAGTCCGGTCATGCAGCGGGAATCAGTCCCTCGAGCTCGCGGCTCTCGGCCAGCTCGGACAGGGCTTTGCGCTCCAACCTCCGGACCGCGTCCTGGGAGATCCCCAGACGCCGCCCGGTCTCGATCAGCGGCGTTGGATCGTTGCCGCCGACGCCGTATCGAAGCTTCACGACCTCACGTTCGCGTTCCGGTAGGCGGTCTAGCGCCCGCCCAAGGGCATCGCCGCGCAGGGAGATCTCGACCTCTTCCTCGGGCCCCCGCAGATCGCTCGGCAGCAGCGACCCGAGTGAGGCCTCGTCCTGCTCACCCACCGGCCGGTCGAGGCTCGTGACCACGCGCGCGGCCTCGAGCGTCTCCCGCACCTCCTCGGGTGTCAACTCGGCCGCCTCAGCCACTTCCTCCTCGGTCGGCTCACGGCCCAGCCGGGTCACCAGCTCTCGTTCAGCCCGCCTGATCTTCCGTTCACGCTGTCCGAGGTGAACCGGGATCCGAATCGTGCGGGCCCGGTTGTCCAGCGCCCGCTGGATCGCCTGCCGGATCCAGAACGTGGCGTAGGTCGAGAACTTGAATCCCTTGCGGTGGTCGAACTTCTCCGCCGCGCGGATCAGGCCGAGGATCCCCTCCTGGATCAGGTCCAGCAGGGGTAGATCGTGTCCCTGGTACTTGCGCGCGTTGGCGATCACGAGCCGGAGGTTCGAGTTGACCAGCCGCGCCTTCGCCTCGAGGTCGCCGCGCTCGATCCGCTGCGCCAGGTCCGCTTCCGCTTCCCGGCTCAGTAGCGGGTACCGCCGGACCTCGTGTAGGAACAACGCCATCGCGTCGGTCGTACGTCCGGATAGATCGTCGTTCAGATAGACCGTCTGCTCGATGTGATCGCGACCGCAATCGTCGCGGACGTCGAGTCCCCGCTCCTCCAGCATGTCCTGGACGACCTGGAGGTCGTCATCGTCGAGCTGAGACTCCTGGGCCACTTCGCTCAACTCTGAGAGATCGACGCAACGCCGCCCGTCGGCTTCTCCGCGGGCCACGAGTTCCTCGACCAGCTCGGGGAGCGAACGCCCAGTTTGGGCAGAATCTGCTTCACCAGCCATGATTGGTGGTTACCCGGTCCGGACAGCCCCGGACCACAACTACGAGTAAGCCCCGGAAATCGCGTGACTTCATTCCATTCCCTCTACAGCCACGGCTTCGTGCGCGTCGCCGCGGCGGTCCCGACCGTCAAGGTCGCCGAGCCCGCGTTCAACGTGAAGCGAACCATCGCGCTCGCGCAGCGGGCCTCAGAGGCGGGCACGGCTCTGCTCGCCTTTCCTGAGCTCGGTATCTCGGCCTACACCAACGAGGATCTGTTCCACCAGCAAGCGCTGCACGACGCGGTGCGCGCCGCGCTGCGCGAGCTCGTCGACGCCAGCGAGGAGCTGCTGCCGGTGCTGGTCGTGGGAGCGCCGCTGATGGTCGAGCGGGCACTGTTCAACGCCGCGATCGTGATCCATCGGGGGCGGGTGTTGGGGGTCGTGCCGAAGAGCTATCTGCCCGAATATCGCGAGTACTACGAAAAGCGCCAGTTCCGCGCCGCGCGCGACGCCGTCGGAGATCACGTGCGCCTGCTCGGAGAAGCGGTTCCGTTCGGCTCGAGGCTGCTGTTCACCTGCCGCGATGTCGAACACTTCACGTTGCACGTGGAGATCTGCGAGGACCTGTGGTCGCCGATTCCCCCCAGCACCTATGGCGCCATGGCGGGAGCCACGGTGATCGCCAACCTGTCGGCCAGCAACATCACGGTGGGAAAGGCCGATTACCGCCGGCTGCTGTGCCAGTCCCAGTCTGGCCGCACGTTCACCGGCTACCTGTTCACCGCCGCGGGCGTGGGCGAGTCGACCACCGACCTGGCCTGGGACGGCCAGGCGCTGATCTGCGAGAACGGCGATCTGGTCGTGGAGGCCGAGCGCTTCGCCGAGGACGAGCAGCTGATCTACGCGGACATCGACCTCGATCGGATCGTCGCCGACCGGGCCAGCACCAGCAGCTTTGCCGACGGAATTCACGATCACCGACAGGCGCTCAGCGGATTCCGCACGATCGAGTTCGAGCTCGACGTGGGTGAGAACCCGGTCCCGTTGCACCGGCAGATCGAGCGGTTCCCCTACGTGCCCTCCGATCTGACCGGTCGCGCCGAGCGCTGTGAGGAGGTTTACAACATCCAGGTGCACGGGCTCGAGACCCGGATGCGCGCGACCGGGATCGAGAAGGTGGTGCTCGGGGTCTCCGGTGGCCTTGACTCCACCCACGCTCTGATCGTCGCCGCTCGGGCAGTCGACCGACTCGGGCTACCCCGCAAGAACGTGCTCGCCTACACGATGCCCGGGTTCGCCACCAGCAGCACCACGCTACAGAACGCCCACCGACTGATGCAGGCGCTCGAGGTCACGAATGGAGAGATCGACATCCGACCGTCGGCGACGCAGATGCTGACCGATCTCGGCCATCCGGCCGCCCGCGGCGAGACCAGCTACGACGTCACCTACGAGAACGTGCAGGCCGGCGAGCGCACCTCACACCTGTTTCGGCTGGCTAATCATCACCGCGGGCTCGTACTCGGGACCGGGGATCTGTCCGAGCTGGCTCTGGGCTGGAGCACCTACGGGGTGGGTGACCAGATGTCGCATTACAACGTCAACGCCTCGGTCCCGAAGACCCTGATCCAGTTTCTGCTCCGGTGGGCCATCGACACCGAACAGTTCGGTCCGGCGGCCAGCGAGGTGCTCGGCGCCGTGCTCGAGCTCGAAATCTCCCCTGAGCTGATCCCCCGCGAGGACGCCAACTCAGACACGCCCGGCGCCGACAGCGAGAGCGTCGTCGGTCCCTACGAGCTCCAGGACTTCTTCCTCTATTACATCCTGCGCTTCGGTTACCGCCCGAGCAAGGTGGCATTCCTGGCCGATCACGTGTGGGGCTCTAGGGCAGCGGGCGGCTGGCCGGAACTGGTGCCCGAGGATCGCCGCAACGAGTATCCGTTGCCTGAGATCAAGCACTGGCTCGAGGTTTTCCTCGACCGCTTCTTCCGCACCAGCCAGTTCAAGCGCTCGGCACTGCCCAACGCGCCGAAGGTCGGCTCAGGTGGCTCGCTCTCCCCCCGCGGTGACTGGCGCGCGCCCAGCGACAGCACGGCCGTTGCGTGGTTGGCCGAACTGCGCGACCACGTCCCCGACGTCGACTGAGCCCCGGGACGTTGCCGGCCGGGGCTTCGCTCATGCGTTGACGAGCTGGTCCCGCTTCCCGGCGACACCGTCGATCAGCTCACGGAACGAGGCGGCGAACTTCTGGACGCCTTCGCGCTCGAGCACCTCGACCACATCGTCGTAGTCGATACCCGCAGCGGCAAAGTCCTCCAGGGTCTTCCGTGCGCCGTCGAGATCGCGCTCGAGCGTGCTCTCGGCGTGGCCGTGGTCCTCGAACGCCTCGACCGTCTCGCGAGGCATCGTGTTGACCGTATTGGGACCGATCAGCTCCTCCACGTAGAGAACGTCCCGGTAGTCGGGGTTCTTGGTCGAGGTCGAGGCCCACAGGCACCGCTGGGGCGAGGCCCCCTCGCGCTCGAGCTCCTCCCATGCCGGCCCCGAGAACAGCTCGTTGTACGTCTGATAGGCGAGCTTTGCGTTGGCGATGGCGAGCTTTCCCTTGAGCTCGTCATGGCCGCCGATCTCCTCGAGTCGCTTGTCGGCTTCGGTGTCGACCCGAGACACGAAGAACGAGGCGACCGAGGCGACCGTGCGCACGTCGCCGCCACTCTCGCGCAGGCGCTTCAGACCGCGCAGATAAGCCTCCGCGGCCTCGCGATGGCGCTGCAGCGAGAACAGCAGGGTCACGTTCACCGGGATCCCGGCCGCAATCGTGTCCTCGATGGCCTGGAGCCCAGGCTCGGTGCCCGGAATCTTGACGAACAGGTTGGGACGATCGATCAGGCCATGCAAGCGACGGGCTTCCTTGGACGTGGCGTCCGCATCGGAGGCGAAGTTCGGATCGACCTCGAGCGAGACCCATCCGTCGCGCGTAGCGTCGCCACGGTCGAACACCGGCCGAAGCTCGTCGCACGCGTCGCGGATGTCCTGCTGGGCGAGGGCGAGAAACGCCTCCTTGGGATCGCTCTCGTCTTGCAGCACCTCGCGCAACTGCTCGTCATAGGCGTCGCCGTCGGCGATCGCGGCCTGGAAGATCGTCGGATTGGAGGTGATCCCGACGATGCCGCGCTCGATCAGGCCGGCGAGGTCGCCGTCGCGAATGAACAGGCGGGAGACGTAGTCGATCCAGGGGCTCTGGCCATGCTCGGTGAGTTGCTGCAGCGGTGTGGGCATCAATTTCTCCTGTCGGGCGGGGGGCCTGCCCTGATGATGGCATGGAGGGCGACGTTTCCCGCGCAACTATCGTCATCGGAAGACCCGCGCGATGCGTACCGAACAGCATTTGCATCTTCTCCCCGCCGTCGACGATGGCCCCCGCGACGAACAAGACGCGGTCGCCCTGGCCCGCGCCGGGGGGGAGGACGGCACCTCACGCTTCGTCCTTACCCCCCATGTGTTGTCGCTGTCGGACGCGTTCGGCGTTGACGGTTCGCCGGCTCAGTCGGCCTTGATCTCCGGAGGCTGACCGGGACTTCCGTTCGTGGCGGTCGCGGGGATCGCCTGCGTCGTGGCCGTTGGCGCGTCCCCGGTGGCCGCGAGCGTGCCCTGCAGCTTGTGCAGCAGGTCAAGCGGGAATGGAAACACGATGGTGGAGTTCTCGTTGCCGCCGATCTCTCGCAGCGTCTGCAGGTAGCGCAGCTGGATGGTGACCGGGTTGCGGCTGATCAGCTCGGCGGCCTCGAGCAGCTTCGCTGCCGCCTGGAACTCGCCTTCGGCGTCGATGATCTTCGCCCGCCGCTCACGCTCGGCCTCGGCTTGGCGCGCCATAGCGTGCTGCATGCTCTCGGGGATCTCGACGTCCTTGATCTCGACGGTCAGCACCTTGACGCCCCACGGTTCGGTCTGGTCGTCGATGATGTGCTGCAGACTCGCGTTCAGCTGCTCACGCTCGGAGAGCAACGTGTCGAGCTCCGCCTTGCCGAGCACCGAGCGCAGGGTCGTCTGGGCGATCTGCGAGGTCGCCGACAGGACATCCTGAATCTCGACAATCGACTTGTTCGGGTCGACGACCCGGAAGTACGCGACCGCGGTAACCCGCGCGGGTACGTTGTCGCGCGTGATGACTTCCTGGGGTGGGACCTGGAGGGTCACCGTCCGCAGGCTGACCCGCTCTAGGCGCTCGGCGAACGGCAACAGCAGGACGACGCCCGGGCCTCGCTCGTTGACGAGGCGGCCGAGGCGAAACACGACGCCGCGCTCGTATTCACGCAGTACCCGCACCGAGGCGGAAGCCAGGACCAGTCCCAGCAGCAAGATCACAGCCACCACGATCGCAACGACGGTCAGAATCATCGATTCAACTCCAGTTCCTCGGCCTTGCGCACATGCAAGGTCAATCCGTTGACGTGTTCGATGACCACGCGATCACCGTCCTGCAAAGGGTTTCCTTCGTCCAGGGAACTCGGCTGGACCCGCCACAGCGCGCCGTCGACGAAAACGCGCGCGGCGGGCCCGTCCGCGCGCATGACCCCAAGGTGCCCGACCATCGCCTGAACGCCCGAACGCGGACGGGCTCGGCCGACCGGCCGCAGTTTGCGCCCCAGCATCACGAGGCCGCCGGTCCCGGCGAGACAGACGCCGCCCGACACCGCGAGCACGGCAAGCGATCCGGCGGCGGCCCCGGTCAGCAGCAAGGCCACGCCGCCCACGAGCGCGGCCACGGCGAGCGCGCCGATCAGGCCACCGGTCGAGAGGTGCGCCTCGACCAGCAACAGCACCACGGCGACCGCTAGGAAGATGAGACCTAACGTAGACATCCGGGGCGGTGATTCATCCTGCGGCTCCTGACCACTGGGTTGACGATTTACGTCCACACGGCCGCCGGCCGAAGGGTTGGAGCCGGACAATCTGGCCGCCGAGGGTCGAGGCGGACTCAGATAAATTGTACTCC
>CAXMLR010000570.1:0-4888 GCA_964194275.1 uncultured Solirubrobacterales bacterium | reverse complement strand
GTCGTACATCGAGTCGCCGAGGCCGTTGCCGACGTTGCCGCAGATGATCTGGCGACCACGCTGCATCATGAACCCGGTCATCGAGCCGGCATCGCCGAGCACGATGATCGTCCCGCCCTTCTGGTCGATCCCGGTCCGGGCGCCGACCTGGCCCTTGACAATCAGATCGCCACCGCGGATCGCGGCACCGGTGAGCGAGCCTGCGTTGCTGTCGATAAGCACCACGCCGGACATCATGTTCTCGGCCGCTGACCAGCCGACACGACCGGTGATGTGGATCTCTGGGCCGTCGATGATCCCGCAGGCGAAGTAGCCGAGGCTGCCCTCGAAGGTGATCCGGCAGCGGGTGAGGATCCCCGCCCCCAGGGAATGGCGTGCCCCCGGGTTGGCCACCGTCACGTCCTTGAGACCCTCGTCGTAGAGCAGCCGGCGCAGCTCGAGGTTGATCTGACGGGTGGTCAGCTCCCGCGCGTCGAACGTAGCCTTGTCGCCGTCGATCTCGGCGATCCGCGGGACCGTCTCGTCGAGCTCGACCAACCCCCGTGCATCGAAACGCGCCTGGGGGCCCTGGCCGCCGAGCGTTACCGCGTCCACACCATCACCTCGCTCTCGTACGGATCGTAGGTATCGATCTCGTGGTCGATCACTGCGCGAATCGCCATCTCCTCGGAGGCGAGCGCGACCATGTCCTCGCCCTCGTAGAGCACCAGGGGCTTGGCCGCAAGCTCGTCCTTGGCCATCCCCAGCGCGTCGTCGGACACGCAGATGTAGGTGAAGACGCCGTCGAGATCCTCGAGGCTCTGCCGCATCGCGTTCTCGAGTGAGTCACCGCTCTCCATCCGCTGGGCCAGGTACACCGCGATGATCTCGGAATCGCACTCGGAGGCGAATCGGTGCCCGGCGCGTTCCAGACGCCGACGCCACTGGTGATAGTTGGTCAGCTGGCCGTTGTGCACCACCGCGACGTCGGAAAACGGATACGCCCAGTAGGGATGAGCGTTGGAGATATCAACGTCGGACTCCGTCGCCATCCGGACGTGGCCGATCCCGTGAGAGCCGACGTAGCGATCGAGGCCGTACTCGCCGCCTACCGTCCTGGCGTCCCCGAGGTCCTTGACGATCTCCAGCGAGTGTCCTACGGACAGTACCTCGGCGCCCGGCACCGACTCGACGTAGTCGGCCAGGTGCTTGAGCTCGCCACCGTAGGCCAGCATCACGATCAGCGTGTGCTCGTTGATGTCCTCGATCGAGCCGACCTGCGCGCCCGCTGAGCGCAGCCGCGACTCCACCTCCGAGCGGCGCCGGCGCAGCGTGTCCGCATAGTCGAATTCGTCGTGGTCGGCGCCGTCGGCCAGCTTGATCCGGAGCACCAGATCCGCGCTCGGTGGCCGGTAAAGCGCAAACCCGGTGGAGTCGGGGCCGCGGTGCTTCATCGACTGCAGCATCGCCGTCATGTCCCGCCCGATCCGATGCGCGCCGTCGCCGTTCTTATAGATGATTCCAGCGATTCCGCACATAGCCCCTCCGTCGATCGCTGCCCCGGTTAGGGCAGCACCTCCAGGTATTCATCGCGTTCCCAATCGGTGACCGCGGCCAGATAACGCTCCCACTCATCGCGCTTGTAGTGATGGAAGACCTTGTACAGCCGCCCCGGGAGGGCGCTGCGGACGACCTCGTCCGCAGCCAGGGCCTCGAGCGCCGCACCGAGGCTGTCGGGCACCTTCTCGATGTTCGCGCCCTCCTTGAGCAGATCGTAGGTGTTGCCCTGCTGCGGGGGACCCGGGTCGAGCTTGCGGCGCACGCCATCCAGCCCGGCGCGCAGCAGCGTGGCGATGCTCAGGTATGGATTGCAGGAGGAGTCAACGCCGCGATACTCAAAGCGCCCCCCCGCCGCGACGCGCACCGTCGTGGTGCGGTTCTGCCAGCCCCAATTCTTGTAGATCGGAGCCCAGAAGCCCGTGTCCCACATCCGGCAGTAGGAGTTGACGGTCGGATTGCCGATGCACATCAGCGCGGGAAAGTGCTCGAGCATCCCGCCGAGGAAATGGCGTGCCAGCTCTGAGAGCTGGGCCGGGCCGTCCGGGTCGTGGAAGACGTTGCGGCCGCTCTCGTCCATCAGCGTGAAGTGATGGTGGTGGCCGTTGGCCGAGACGCCGGTGAATGGCTTGGGCATGAAGCACGCCAGCAGGTTGTGCTTGCGGGCCACGGCGGCGCACACCTGTCGGTAGGTCGTGATGTTGTCCGCGGTCCGCAGCGGCCGGTCGAAGCGGAAGTTGAGCTCCAGCTGTCCGGGCGCGTCCTCGTGGTCGCCGTAGCTCATGTCGAGGCCGAGCGCCTGGCCGTACTGCACCACATCGAGCAGCACCGGACGCAGTTCCTCGAATTGGTGGATGTGGTAGCAGTAGGGCTTGGTCACGCCCTCGGGCGGGGCCCCGTCGGCGCCGCGCCTCAGCCACATCATCTCGGGCTCGATCCCGATCAGGAACTGGTAGCCGAGCTCCTGCTCGAACTCGTGCGAAATGCGCTTGAGGTTCTGCCGAGAGTCGGCGTCCAAGAGGTTCCCGGTCTCGGTGTCGTAGCAGTCGCAGTACACGCGCGCCACCCGCGAGTCCCAGGGCAGCACGGCGAACGTGTCAAGGTCGGCGACCGCCGCAAGCTCGGACTCCTCCGGCCCAAAGCCGATGTAGTCGCCGTAGCGGTCGGTGAACAGGTTGGCCGTCGCCCCGTAGACGAGCTGATAACCCTTCTCGGCGACCTGCGGAAAGAACGGGGACACGACGCCCTTGCCCATCACCCGGCCGGTGATCGAAACCTGCTGGAAGAAGACGTACTTGATGCCCTCCGCCTCGATCCTCCGGGTCAGCGCTTCGATCCGCCCGGCCCGGCCCGGAGCACTGCGCGCCTCCTCGAGCGTGGCCGGCGCCGGCGCGATCCGCGAACTCGACAGAACCTGCTCGACGCCGCCCCCGAAAAGGACTTCCGGGGCGATGGGGTCAGGTCCGTCCGCTGCGCCGTTCCCGACAACCGCCATCTCCGCTCCTTTCTTCATCCCACCCGCGGGCCAGGCGATGTCCGCCCCAGACGCTCACGCAGACTGTACAAATTGGTACACCGCGCGGGTTATACCACCTGAAAATCAGCACCGCAAGGCAGCCGCAACGCCGCACGCGGCCAGGACCGGCTGCCGGAGGTTGACGCTGACCCGGGATGGGTTGTACAGTCGTGCGTACTAGGCAATAGCATTGCGCTATGCGCAACGGCCCGCAACGCCCGACCAGGAAGGATCGACTATGCCCGAGCCGCTTCCCTCCTCTGCACCGGTGCTCGTCATCGGCGCCGGGGTCCACGGCCTGTCCACCGCCTGGCACCTGGCTCTCCAGGGTGAAAAGGTCCTCGTTCTCGACAAGCACGGCGTTGGCGCCGGCGCCTCGGGCATCGCCTGCGGCGTGGTCCGCAACAACTATTTCCAGCCCGCGATGTCGGAGCTGATGGCGGCCTGCGTCGAGGTGTGGGAGTCCGATCCGCAGGGGCTGAACTACCACGGCAGCGGTTATGTCGCCCTCGGTCCGCAGGCCCAGGAGAGCGATCTGGTCGAGGTGTTCGAACGCCAGCAGCGGATCGGCTACCCGTCGGAGCTTTACCTGGGCGAAGCCGAGGTGCGGGAGCACATGCGCTCGCTCTACGACGACTGGCGCGCGCCCGGACTCACCGTCTGCCTGCACGAGCACGCCGGCGGTTACGCGTTCAACCGGGAGAGCATGCACGGGCTGGCCGGGAAGGCGCGGGCCGCCGGCGCAGAGATCCGAGCGGGCGTCGAGGTCATGGGCTTCGACTTCGACGGCAGCGGGGCAGTCACTCGTGTCCAGACCAGCGCCGGAACGATCGACGTCGATCAGGTCGTAGTGGCCGTCGGACCATGGATCGCCTCGCTGTGGAAGCTGCTCGACCTTCCGGATCGTCTCGACGTCCGCCAGCCGGACGGCACGGTCCATCAGGACCTGCCGATGTGGACTTACTGGTACCTCCAGGAAGGCGAGCTGGCGATCGACCCATCGACCTTCGTGACCTCCAACGGCAGCGATTCCCCGGTGCTGCACGTCGACAGCGACCAACCGCTGCACGATGACGACGGGCGCGAGTTGGAGAGCGAGCCGTGGGGCGTCTACTTCAAGCCCGATCGCGAGTCGATCCAGGGCGGGGCCCAGCCGCTGCGGGTGGGCGAGCATTTCCAGGTCGACCCGTACCCCAGCGGCACCGTCGACCCCAGCTTCCCGGACATGTGGTCGGCGGCGCTGTCGCACTGCCTGAAGCGCTTCGAGGGCGGCCGCCAGAAGTACCGGCAGGTGCGCTCAGGTGGAGCGGGGGCGTTCACGGTTGACAACTTTCCCGTGTTCGACCACATGCGCCCGAACGTGTTCGTCGCCGCGGACTCCAACCACGGCTACAAGATGATCGCCGTGGGGCGTGAGATCGCGAAGGTCCTGGGCGGTGAGCACTCATCGCTGCTGGCCCCGTTCCGCTATGAGCGCTTTCAGACCGGCGAGCTGCATCCCGTCTCGCACAGCCCGTATCCCTGGAGCTGAGCCACGCTTAGTCCGGCTCCGGAGCGCCGAGCGTCCGGGCGGTCTCCAGCGCCGCCCTGCGCAGCGGCGCCCTGAGCGCCCGGCGCTTCGCCGCCGGGAGCCGCGCGGCCGGACCCTGGAGGCCGATGATCGCCACCAGCCGACCGTCGCGACCCAGCACCGGAGCCGCCAGCGCGTTGAGGTCCGGCTCGCGCTCTCCCACCGCCTCAGCCGTTCCGCTTCTGCGCACCTCGGTCAGTTGCTCGGCGAGCGCACGCCGGTCGGTGACCGTCCGCTCGGTATAGGCACGCAGGCCGGCCGGATCT
>CAXMLR010000569.1:0-9388 GCA_964194275.1 uncultured Solirubrobacterales bacterium | reverse complement strand
CCCGGCCGCTTCGACCGCCAGATCGTCGTGGATCGGCCTGATCGCGCGGGGCGCAAGAAGATCCTCGAGGTCCACACCCGAGGCAAGCCGCTGGCCCGCGAGATCGACGTGGACGTGCTTGCCGGGCAGACGCCGGGCTTCACCGGAGCCGACCTCTCGAATCTCGTCAACGAGGCGGCGCTGCTGGCCGCCCGCAACGGCAAGCGTGAGATCACCCAGGTGGAGCTGGAAGAGGGGATCATGCGGGTGATCGCCGGCCCGGAGAAGAAGACCCGGGTGATGAGCGTCAAGGAACGCAAGATCACCGCCTATCACGAGATGGGCCACGCGATCGTTGGGCACTATCTGCCCAACAGCGATCCTGTGCACAAGATCTCGGTCGTTTCCCGCGGCCAGGCCCTTGGCTACACGATCTCGCTCCCGACCGAGGACAAGTTCCTCACCACCCGCGCGGAGCTCCAGGATCAGCTCGCGATGACCCTGGGCGGCCGCGCCGCGGAGGAGATCCAGTTCGGTGAGATCACCACCGGTGCTTCCAACGACCTGGAGAAGGTCACCGCGACGGCCAAGCAGATGGTGATGCGCTTCGGCATGTCCGAGAAGCTCGGGCCGCGAGTGTTCGGCCACGACCACGGTCAGCCATTCCTCGGCCGCGAGTTCAGCGCCGAGCCCGACTACTCCGATGAGATCGCCCGGGAGATCGACGACGAGATCCGCCGCATCGTCGAGTCTGCCCACGTGCAGGCCAAGGAGATCCTGACCGAGCGCAAGGACTCGCTGGAGAAGCTCTCGGAGATTCTGCTCAAGCGAGAGACGATCGAGAAGGAGCAGTTCGAGGCATTGCTCGATGGCGGCACCGAGGAGACCGTGTTTGGCGCCGAGGCGCCCCCGCCGCCGGAGCTTCCGGTCCCGCCGGCGTCGGCAGCTGACCGCGCCCCCGGGCGCGAGGGTCCGCGCCCGCTGCCCCGGCCTGGGCTGGCCGGCGGCACCGCCGAGTAGCCAGGTCAGGGCCGCAAGTACCGGAGCATCGCCCGCGCCGCCGTCCACGGTGCGTCGCGCAGCAGAAACGCAGCTGTGGTCAGCGTCAGCTGGACTCCGTGCCCGGCGGACGGCAGGGGCACTCGCAGCGGTCGGGAGCCGAGCACGAAGCTGCTGAGCGACGGATGCCCAGCGACGAGGTGACAGCGGCGGCCGGCGCAGAGGAGAGTCAACGGCGTCAGCGTCAGCGTGGCGTGGCGCCCGCGGAGAACTGCGCTGAAGCGCACCCGGACCCCGAGCAGGCCGGCCAGCACGCGCGGTGCGCTCAGATACAGAGCCGGCCGGCCGGTGACCGTCAGCGCCAGGCAGGTGCTGTAGGCGGAAAAGCCGATGGTTGGCGGCTGACGCCCACAGGCCTGCCAGCTCCCGGGATCCAGGCTCAGCCGTGCGCTGTGCCCGGGCCGGATTGTCAGTCCGGGGGCATGAGCGCCCCCCGCGCGGGTGAATGTGACCTGAATCGGCCGGTCTGAGAGCGAGCTGAACGACAGCCTTGATCCGCGCGCCCGGAGGATGCTCTGCGGATCCTCGCCGCGGGTGGTGAACCACCAGTCATGCGGGGTCGACACCCCGGCGAACCCGACCACGACATGCGCCCGGTAGCTCACACCCGGACTGAGCGGACGCACCGGGATGATCAATCCCCCGGGCGAGATATAGGGAGCGAGCGTCGAGCCGCCTGGGACCGCGGTGGCCCCGTCCACCACCTTGACCTCGGCCGGGCCCGCGGGACCGGTCAGCGTCGCACCACTCAGGGTCGCCGGATTCGCCTTGGGTGCTTGTCCGGGAGCGTCCACCAAGACCACGATGTTCGGCCCCGTGCGTGCCGGCTGCGCGATGCCCACCAACTCGCCCGGTGTCCATGGCGACTCGTGGGCGATCTCGCTGGGGTAGATCGAAGCGCCGGGCCCTGGATAGGTGTAGACGGTCACGGCGGCCGGATCCGGACGCGTCCACCCAGGAAACGTCGTCGTGCAGCTGAATCCTTCGGCGTCGGCGCTGCCGAGCGCGCTCAGACGCGGTGCGAGCAGCTGGTCGAGGTGCAGAGGGGCGTATTCGTAGGGATTGCCTCTGCTCCAGTCGGTCCCCTGGGCGAGGACTGAGTTGGCGCCGGCGTAGGCGCCGCCGACGGAATACCCGGGGTGTCCCGAGATTTCCTCGTGGGTCAGCGTGTGATTGGCGGCCATGTAGTGGTCGTGGGCGGCGCAGTCCGCCGACCATGTGAGATCCTCGGTGATGCCCGCGGGAATCCCATTGGCGGCTCGCTGAGCGTTCAGCTCGGCGATCGTCGCTGTTGCACCGGCGGCTCCGGCTACGCTCGGGACGAGCGTCAGCAAGAGCGTCAGCGTGCCGGCGAGGTACGCGGTCAGCCGCGTCACGGGCGCGGCTTACCCATCAGCGGCAGCGCGGCAACCTGCAGGTCGGCACTGACGCGCCGCACCTCGTCAGGGACGCGCGCGAGGTGGACGTTGGTGCTGAACCCCATCGGCGTCTGCAGTGGCCGGAAGAAATCGTCGTAATGGGTCGGCACGATCGTGTGCGGTCGCACCCGTCCGATGATCCGGCGCCAGTAGTCCCGGGTGAACCCGCGGCCGGCAACTCCGGCGAGGAAATAGTCGACGCCGCGGTCGCGGATCGCATCGTCGATCAGATTCGCGCTGCCCTGGTGGTAGAAGCTGACACCGGCCACCTCGATGCGGATGCCCCACACCTGCCCGCAGCGGTAGGCGCCAGGCGTGAGCGCATCGAGGTGCTCGCAGCTGAGCTCACCGTCAAACGGCACCGCCAGCCCAAGCACCAGCTTGGAATGCAGGCTGGGCGTGAAGCTGACCGTGAACGGACCTAGCTCGTAGCGGCGATAGGCCTCGACCTCGACCGCATGCTGGCCGGCGCCGTGGAGACGCATCAGGGTCCCGAGCGAGTCTGAACCCAAGGCGGGACAGCGGAACCGCCGCGCGAGCGCTGGAGCATCGACGGCGTGATCGAAATGTGTGTGCCCGACCAGCACTCCGGCGACGTGACGTGGGGTGCCGATGTAGTGGTCGATCAGCGACTCGTCAGGGAGGGCCCGCTGCCGGCGCAACAACGCTGCCAACGGCACGCGAGACACATACGGATCGACGAACAGGGTCTGGTCCTCATAGTCCATGCGATAGCCGGAGACCCCGAGCCATTGCACCGCCAGACCATCCGGGAAGGCAGGTACCGCCGCCTCGAGCTCACGCAGCGTTTGAGCGTCTTCTCGCTCCTGGCCGGGCTTGGTGGCGACGAACCGCGCGAAGTCGGCGAGGTAACGTGCTTGCTCGAGCATGCGCACTCAGCCCATTATCCGCCGGTGAGCGACCGGAGCGGCGGCACTTCCGGCGTGATGCTGAGCGTCACGCGGGTATGGCTCCCGTTGGGGATCGCCGTCGTGGGGACGGTGGCGATCGTGCTCGGACACGCGCGAACGCCGCTGGCGGGCGCTGGCGTGGTTCTGTTGGGGGTCGCCTTGATCGTGTGGATGATCAACTGGATGTTCCGGATGAGCGTCGAGAGCAACCGTGACCGTGAGACCGAAGAGCGCGCGCGCGAGTACCTCGACGTGCACGGGCACTGGCCTGACGAGAGCGAGCAATGAGCTCCCCACCTGGTGATCGTCGGGACGGGCTGTTTGATCTGATGGGCGTCGTCAACGTCACGCCGGATTCGTTCTCCGACGACGGCCATTACCTCGACTCTGCGGCGGCCGTCGCCCATGGAATCCAGCTCGAGACGGAGGGCGCGACGATCCTCGACATCGGCGGGGAATCGACCCGCCCGGGGGCGATGCCAGTGCCCGAGGACGAGGAGCTCCGTCGCGTGATTCCGGTCATCGAAGGCCTGATCTCGGCTCAGACCCGGGCCCAGATCTCGATCGACACCTCAAAGGCCGCCGTCGCGGCGGCGGCGCTCGACGTTGGGGCGACGCTGGTCAACGACGTGACGGCGCTGCGGGGCGATCCACGGATGGCCGAGCTGGTCGCCGAGCGAGAAGTCGATCTCTGCCTGATGCACATGCTCGGAGAGCCGCGGACGATGCAGCTCGATCCGAGCTACGAGAACGTCGTCGACGACGTCAAGGCGTTTCTCCAGGCCCGGATGACGGCCGCGATCACGGCCGGGGTGCAGGAGTCCAGGATCCTGATCGATCCCGGGATCGGCTTCGGCAAGACGGTCGCCCACAACCTCGAGCTGCTACGGCGCCTGGACGAGTTGGTCGCGCTCGGGCGCCCGGTCGTCGTCGGGACCTCACGCAAGTCCTTTCTCGGCAAGCTCACCGGACGGGAGGTGGATGACCGGGTCGCGGGTACGATCGCGACGAACGTGCTGGCCTACGAGCGCGGAGCCCGGATCTTTCGGGTTCACGATGTCGCCCCGGTGCATGACGCGCTACAGGTCGCTGCTGCTACGGTCAGCGCGCAATGGACCCCGACGGCGACGAGTTCGACGAGGTAGATCCGGACGACGAGGACGAGGACGAGCGCTCGGGTCCCGAGGTCGCGATCGAGGTCAGCGGCCTCTCGCTGTTCACCCACGTCGGAGTGAGCGCCGCGGAGCGCGAGGTGGGTCAGCGACTGCTCCTGGACCTCCGGCTCGAGGTAGGGGAGTGCGACGCCACCGTGACCGACCGGATCGAGGACACGATCGACTACGGGCAGGTGTGCGACGCGGTCAACCTCGTCGCCCAGCAGCGCTCGTACAAGACACTCGAGCGGCTTTGTGCGGCGATCGCGGACAGGCTGCTGGCCAACTACGACGCACATTCGGTCTGGGTGAAGGCGGCCAAGCCTGAGCCGCCGCTCGCGCTGGCGGTGAGTGAGGTCTCGGTCGAGCTCTGGCGCGAGGCCGAGTGAGCGTCGGTTTTCTCGGGCTCGGGTCGAACCTGGGGGACCGTCGCGCGCAGCTGGCAGCTGCGGTCGCCGAGCTGCCGGCCCACCGCGTCGAGGTGCAGCGCTCCTCCTCGGTGTACGAGACCGAGCCGGTCGGCCTGGTGCTCGACCAGCCGAAGTTCTTCAACGCCTGCCTGCAGGTGGAGACCGAGCACGAGCCAGAGGCGCTGCTGGACGCCTGCAAGGAGGTCGAGCGCCTCGTCGGCCGCGCGGCGGGTGGCGCGCGCCACGGGCCCCGGGTGATCGACGTGGACCTACTGTTGCTCGGCACGCGTGCGTACGAGTCTGAGCGCCTGCGGCTACCGCACGCCGAGGTCGCCTCGCGGCGCTTCGTGCTCGTTCCGCTGCTGGAGCTCGATCCTGCGCTGACGCTTCCTGACGGAACGGCGCTGACCGACGCGCTCGCTGCGCTTGGGCCCGGGCAGCAGGTCCGGCGCGCCGGACCGCCGCTGATCTGAGTGGCTGGGGTGCTCAGGCCGCGGGCAGCGCGCCGGCCGGCAGTTCGCCGTCTTGAGCCGGGAACAGCGTGCGGGCCAGCGCCTCGATCGGGCGGCCCTCGATCAGTGGCCGGGCGTCGGCCAGCGTGAGCAGCAGCCGCACCGTTGAGGCGATCTGGAGGTCGGCCGCATTGGGGTGCGCTGCGTCGCCGATTCGTCCGTCAGCGATCCACGCGTCGACCTGGTCCAGTTGTCCGGGCAGGGCCTGCAGATCCCGGCGAGCGACGTTGTCGTCGGTGCGGTTCAGACGGGCGGCCATACGGGCGACGAGCGGGCCGCTGGCGCGGATGGCCGGCGATGGCAGCGGGAGGCGTGAATGCTCGCTGTAGCCGACCATCGCGTTTGGCTGGCGCATTAGTCCTGCCCAGATCAGCTCGCGTCCTACCGGCTGCAGCACCTCTTCACCCCACCGCTCTGCGTCCTGTACGTTCGCCAGCTCCTGCGGATCTCGTGGGAAGAGCGGTGGGTCCGGGACGAGCTCGTCCAGTCGACGCATGATTGCCGTCGAGCCCTGCACCTTCTCACCGTCGATGCGCAGAGCAGGAACCGTGCGGCGGCCGAACATCAGGCGCTGCATGGGAACCTGCATGGGCGGCGGCCACTCGACCACGCTGTAACTCAATCCTTTCAGGCTCAGCGCCTTTTCCACCGCTGCGCAAGGATGCGAGCCATGGACCACGTAGAGCTTGAGCCGCATGACGGCGGAGCATATGGCGTGGACCGGGATAATGCGCCCGCGATGCTGCTCGTAGTCGACGTGGGAAACACTCAGACGCACTTCGGCGTGTTCATCGATGGCGGCGACACGGTGGCCCAACACTGGCGCTTTGCCACCGTCCGCGAGTCGACCAGCGACGAGCTCGGTGCTGCACTGTCGAATCTGCTGGCGTTGCGAGGGATGGGCTTCTCGGAGATCGACAGCTCGATCGTCTCCTCCACCGTCCCGCAACTCTCGGAGCAATGGACGGCGATGGCCCGGCGCTACCTCGAGCACGAGATGCTGGTCGTGGGGCCCCAGATCCGCACTGGGATGCCGATTCGAATCGACAACCCACGTGAGGTCGGGGCGGACCGTCTGGTCAACTCGGTTGCGGCCTACGAACGGGTGCACGACACGTGCGTCGTGGTCGACTTCGGCACCGCGATCACCTACGACGCGGTCTCCGACGCGGGCGAGTATCTCGGGGGGATCATCACGCCGGGGGCGGAGATCTCGATCGACGCGCTGTACGAGCGGGCGGCCAAACTCCCGAAGGTCGAGTTCGGTGAACCGCGATCGCTGATCGGGAAGTCGACGGTCGACGCGATCCGCAGCGGAATCGTCTTCGGCTTCGCCGGTCAGGTGGAGGGAATCGTTCGACGGTTACGCGACGAGCTCGGCGATGACACCACGGTGATCGCCACCGGCGGCCTCGCGGACGCTCTGGTGCCGTTCACCCGCGAGACGATCGACGAGGTTGACGACCTCCTGACCCTGATCGGGCTGCGCCTGATCTGGGAGCGAAACCAGGGCTGATCCCGCGCGTATGCGCGCTACAGCGCGGGAATCGGAACTTCCGGGGTCCGGGCCACGGTCGCGGCCAGGATCAGCGGCGCGATCCGACGGCGGTTCCCCGGCTCCGCCGCGGTCATCTCGTCGTGGAGATCGATCAGCCGACGAATCGCCGCGAAGGTCGGGGCGTCGTCGATCTCTTCCGGCACGTCGCACGCGAGCCGCGCCAGCGCGAGCATCTCGGGACCACCGTCGCCGCCGCGCATCGTGGCGATCGCGCCGAGCATCAGAAACTCCGACACGCGGTCCAGGAGCGCGTGCGGCGGCCGCTCACGTTCACCGACCGCCGGTCCGGCTTGGATCAGCGGCTGGCGCTCGGCAATCCGGAGTGCCTGCTCGGAGGCGATGCAGCGGATCTGGTCCCCGCTCAGCCCGGTCTGCAGCGCGATCCTGAGCTGAAACGCGGCCGACATCGCCGTCGAGCCGTACGGCGCGTCACTGGCGAACAGGATCTGACCCGGGGGGACGAGCGAGAACAGCGCGGTCAGATCGGCCGGCATCCACCAGGCGGTGTCGAACAGGAGGTTGGGATGATCGGGAGCCACCCGCCAGATCCAGGACAGGTCGCAGATCCCGGCATGCGCCAGGATCACCCGGGCCTCGGGAAACTCGCCCGCCAGCTCGACCGCGTGCAACCCGAGTGCGGGAATTCCGCGCCCCGCATGAATCAACACGGGCAGCCGGCGCTCGTGGGCCAGCGCGACGATGTTCCGGATCTCAGGATGGTCGAGTGTGAACTGCTCGGCGCGGGGGTGGAGCTTGATCCCCCGCGCTCCTCTGGCGAGGCAGCGTTCGGCCTCGCGGATCGGAGAATCATTCGGGTCGAGGCGACAGAAGGGCACCAGCCTGCCGTCGGTTTCCTGGGCCGCCGCGAGCACCATGTCGTTTGCCGGCGGGTAGCCGCCGGGCTCGTGCATCGCGAACACGAACGCGCCGCTCGCGTCCGCCGCCGCAAGCCCCATCAGCAGCTCAGCAGCTGTCTGCTTCATCTCGTCCGGATCGTTCTGCCCGATGTGCGTATGAGCGTCGAACAGGGTCACGCCCGCCACTTGATCACGTACGACTCCAGACCACGGCATGAAGGCGGCGGCGAGGTCCATGACCGGATTCGTACCATGAAACGTTGATGGCCACGGCACTCACTGACAGCTGGACCCTCGGCGGCGTCCCCATCGGCAACCGGGTGGTGCTCGCACCGCTGGCCGGGATCGGCAACTGGTTCGTGCGTTTGCAGGCGCGCCGGTACGGCGCCGGCCTCGCCGTATCGGAGATGGTCTCGAGCTTCGCGGTCCATCACCACAACGAACGCACCTGCCGCGAGCTGCTGCGGATCCATCCCGACGAGCATCCCGTCTCGGTGCAGCTGTTCGGACATGACCCTGACGTGATGGCCTCCGCGGCCGAAGCTGTCGCACGGGCGGGTGCGGATCTGATCGACATCAACATGGGATGTCCGGTGCCCAAGGTCTGCAAGACCGGCGCGGGCGCCGCCCTGCTCGACGATCCCGACCGCGCCGTGGCGCTGGCGCGAGCCGCAGCACGGGGGGGCGGACTCCCGGTCACGGTAAAGCTTCGGTCCGGGCAGCGGCCCGGGGACCTCGGCGGCGTCGAGGTGGCGCGGCGTTTGGTCTTCGACGCCGGCATCGCGGGGCTCTGCATCCATCCCCGGCACGCTTCACAGCGTCACAGCGGCACCCCGGACTACCGGCTGGCTCGCGAGCTGGTGGAGGAGCTTCCGGTGCCGGTCCTGATCTCCGGAGGGCTGCAGACCGCGGCTCAGGCGAGGGCGGCGTTCGAGCAGACCGGCGCTGCCGCAGTCATGCTCGCGCGTGGATCGCTGGGCAATCCGTGGCTGTTCGAGCAGCTGCTGCGCGGTCGGGTCGAAGAGCCTACCCGCGGCGAGATCCTGGAGGAGCTCGACTGGGTGATCGAGCGGGCCTGCGAGCACCTGGGAGCTGAGCGCGCCGGACGCTACCTGCGCAAGTTCTATCCGTGGTACGTGGAGCGGCTCGGTGGAACCCGGGCGCTCCAGGCTGAGGTCCAGCGCGCGCCCTCACCGGCTGTTGTGCGGGAGCTGCTGAGCGAGGCTGCCGCGAGCATGCCCGCACCCGCTGCCGCCTGAGGTGCAACTGGTTCTACACCGACAAGCAGATCGCGTGCTTCAACGCGGGCCACAACCCAGCGAGGCCCGACGCCGGCCGCCGCGTCGATACCCGCCTCGTAAGCGTCGCCGGACGGCTGAACCGGTGGGTCGACCGTTCTACCTCCAGCAAGTCGTGGAGCTCCAAGGGCACGGTCTGCGGTAGTCCGTGCCGTGTCCGCTGGGGGGCCACACGCGCGGATCCCCAGGGTTGCGCTCGGGGGCGTCTATACTCTGTCTCTTATACACATCT
>CAXMLR010000568.1:0-1564 GCA_964194275.1 uncultured Solirubrobacterales bacterium | reverse complement strand
AATTTCTACGACGTCTCGGACAACCTCGTGCGAGCACCCTCGCGTGTCAATTTGGAGCCGGGGCAGGCCTAGGCAGCAGGCCGTGCTAGCCACAGCCGCAGCGCGAGTGCGCTTCTCGGAGTGGCGCTCAGGGTCGACGGGGTCGTGTGCCGGGGATCTCGGCGACCGCCCAAGTGGCGTCAAGGAATGTGTCGCCTTCGCCGGACGAGACGCGAGCCAGAGATCCGGTGGCGGCCTGGAGCTGCCAAGTTGTTACGACAGGGAATAGCCCGTTCTCTGCCGCAGCGGCGTCCGGCCCAATCCGCTGGGCCGTCATGGAGCCAGACGGGGCGCGGCGCGCGGTTGCAACCTGCTTGACGAGTCCAGATCCCCATGGTATTTTAGATACCGATGGTATCCCACAGTTCAAGGTCGAGCCGGGTGGAGCGCAAGGCCCAGACCCGCGCGGAGCTTCTCGCAGCCGGTGAGCGGCTGTTCTGCGAGCAGGGTTTCCACGGCACATCGCTGGACCAGGTCGCCACCGCTGCCGGCTACACGAAGGGGGCGGTGTATTCGAACTTCGAGTGCAAGGAGGATCTATTCTTCGCGGTCTATGAGCAGCGGGCGCAGCGCGGGATCGCTGAGTCCGAGCGTGAGATCGCGGCTGCCGGCGGCGGGGGCGAAGGACTGGACGCTGTCGCGCTAGCGGTTATGCGTCGTCGCGGCCGCGACGATGGGTGGCTTGCCGTCTTCTTCGAGTTCTGGGCGCACGTGGTACGTCGGCCTGCTCTTCGTGCCCGGTTTGCAGAGATCCACCTTCGGGCGCAGGCGCCTTTCGTGCACGCGCTCGTCGCGCTTGCGCGAGAGCGGGGTCATGAGATGCCCGATGACCCGCGCAAGCTCATGGTGGCGGCCTATGCGATGCAGCTGGGGCTGCAACTAGAGCGTCTGACGTTGCCCGAGCTCGTTGACGAGCGTTTCGGGTTGCGAATGAACCGCCTCTTCCTCGACGACCTGCTGCGCGACCAGACCGCAGAGTAAGGAGACCACGATGAGCCTGACCTATCAGAGTAAACGCGTCGCTGACTTCCTGGCCGCGGCCAGGCTGTCTCGTCAGCTCGCTGGTCGCGAGCGCTGGCCGCGCGAGCAGTTGGACCGTTTCCAGCAGCAGCGACTCGATCAGCTCGTGCGCCACGCGATCGCGCACTCGCCGTATTACCGCGAGCGCATCGGCGGGCTGACCGGTCCGGTGGAGTTAGGTCGGCTGCCGACGCTTGAGAAGGCGACTATGATGGACCGCTTTGACGAGCTCGTGATCGACCGCCGGTTGCGTCGCGACGAGCTGCTCGCGCACGTCGAAGGTCTGACCGACGACGCGCTGTACCTGGGCCGCTACCGCGCCGTGAGCACGAGCGGGTCCTCAGGCCGCAAAGGGCTGTTCATCTTCGACCGCCCGGAGTGGGCCGCGTACATCGCACAATTCCTGCGCTACAGCACGCTGGCCGGCGCGCGGCCGCGACTCCCGCGCCTGCGTGTCGCGATGCTCGGCGGCGGATCCGAGAGTGTCAGTCTCTCTGTGTTTCAC
>CAXMLR010000567.1:0-2413 GCA_964194275.1 uncultured Solirubrobacterales bacterium | reverse complement strand
CCTTGGAGACGATCCGGCTCGGCTTGCGCTCGGACACCGCTGGCGCGGGCGCCTCCCGGATCACCGATGAATGACGGCCGGTCGGGACCGGTCAGCCCGGATCCGGACCTCGCCGGAGTGCTGCTAGCGCGGCACGGGGAGACCGACGACAACCGCGAGCCCTTACGCGTCCAGGGTTTCCGGGACACGCCGCTGAACGACACCGGTCGTCGCCAGGCGGCGGAATTGGGTGAGCAGATGGCGGATCAGGGGATCGTCTCCCTGTGGTCTTCCGATCTGAGCCGCGCGCGGGAGACGGCGGAGATCGTCGGTGAGCGGATCGGATTGCGCCCACGGTTGGACGCGCGGCTGCGAGAGGCCGACCGCGGTCGGTGGGAGGGTCGTCTGTTTCTCGACATCGAGCGAGACGAACCCGAGCTCTACCGAGCCTGGCGCCAGGCCGGCTCAAAGTTCCGCTTCCCCGGGGGCGAATCGCTTCAGGATCAGCTCGATCGAGTGCACGCAGCGGTCCTCGAGATCCACGCGCTCGGCGCGCTTCCGGTTCTCGCCGTGTGTCACGGGGGCTCGATCCGCGTGATCCTGTCCGTCCGGGACCCCCGCGGCCTCGAGGCGTTTCACGAGTTCTCGGTTCCGAACACGGCGGTTGTGCGGCTGTGAACAGACTGCCGCTGGCGGCGTTTGCGGCGCTGGCGGCGGCGACCGTCGGCGCCTTCTTCGTCACCCAGCATCTCAAGGTCTCCACGCCGTTGATCGCCGGCTACCCGCATCCGACGCCGGCCGTGATCTCTCCGAACGGGAACGGTTGCGGCGGCGCCTACCGAACCGCCCAGTTCTCGTTCTACCTCCTGCACCGCGCCGACGACGTGGCTGTCTACGTGGTCGATCAGAGCGGCACGATCGTCCGGACGCTGGCCTCCGGGCGGCACATGCGCCGGGGGGTTCGCACCCCCGACGGCCTGTTCCCGTGGAACGGGCGCGGGGACGACGGCCACATCGCTCCCGACGGCACCTACTACTTCCGCATCGCCCTGCTGCGCCAGAACCGGACGATCGAGTTGACGAAAACGCCGGTCCAGGTGAAGAGCGTGGCGCCGCATCCCGCGGTGAGCAGCATCTCCCCCAACCTGATTCCCCAGGGCGGCGCATCAGCGCTGATCCGTTACCGCGGCAACGAGCAGCGCGGGACGACCGTACGGATCTACCGCACCGACCTGCCGGGCGCCCCGCGCCTTTTCAAGCGCTTCCGAGCGGGAGCGCGGAGCGCCGGCTGGGACGGCACGATCAACCAACGGCCAGCGCCCGCCGGCACCTACCTGGTCGGCCTGAATGTGACCGACGCGGCCTGCAACACGGGTCAGTTCCCACCGACGATGCCGCCGCTGCCGGGCGCGACCCCGCATGCCGGAATCACCGTGCGCTATCTGGCCGCACAGCCACCACTCGACCCGATTCCGGCCGGCAATACCGCGACCGTGTACGTGGACGCTCGCCATCAGCCGTACGCGTGGATGCTCCAGCGCGCGGGCTCCCGTGCCGTGCTGGCCCACGGCACGTCACGTTCATTCGCGCTGCCCGTAAGGCTTCCGCCTCGGACCGCCGGCGTTTACGTGCTGTCGCTCCGCTCAGGTGCCCACCGCACCTCCGTCCCGCTGGTGGCCGCCGCCGGGTCGGGCGCTGGCCCCAAGCGCATCCTGGTCGTGCTGCCGGCGCTCACCTGGCAGGGCGTGAACCCGGTTGACGACGATGGCGATGGCCTACCGAACACATTGGACAACGGCGGGCCGGTCAACCTCCGGCGGCCGCTGGCCGACGGATTGCCCGCGGGATTGAGCGACGAAGCGGCGCTGCTCGCGCATCTGGACCGCTCACGCCTGGCCTATGACCTGACCACCGACCTGGGGTTGGTCGATGGAATCGGGCCGGGGTTGGCCACTCGGCGCGGGGTCGTGCTCGCCGGCTCGGAGCGGTGGCTGCCCGCCCCCCTGGGCATGGCGCTCCACGCCTACGTGGAGGGCGGCGGAGGCGTGCTGTCGATCGGGATCGATTCGCTGCGGCGCGGGGTGAGCGTGCGCGGTGCGCAGGCGGTGCATCCGAGCGCTCCGGCCGGCGCCGACATCTTCGGCGCTCGGCCGGGTGCGGTGCTCGCCAACTCGCGAGACCTGATCACGGTGACCCAAGATGCGCTGGGCATCTTCGGCAGCACGTCCGGCGCCTTTCTCGGCTATCGCTCCTACGAGCAGTTCGCCCCCGGATCGCAGCCGTTCGCCTCCGCGGCCGGCGTCGGCAGCGGGGCGGCGAGCATCGCCGGATACCGCCTCGGCCGCGGCCTCGTAGTCGACATCGGGCTGGCCGGCTTCGGCATGAGCCTGGCGCGCAACGTCGACGCGCAGGAGCTGATCGCGCGCCTCTGGAA
>CAXMLR010000566.1:0-2599 GCA_964194275.1 uncultured Solirubrobacterales bacterium | reverse complement strand
AGGATGTCGCCGAACATGTTCTCGGTGACGATCACTTCGAAGTGCCTGGGGGCTGAGATCAATTGCATCGCCGCGTTGTCGACCAGCACGTGCTCGAGCTCGAGGTGCGGGAACTCGCGGGCATGTAGCTCCCGGACCACCTCCCGCCACAGCCGGCTGGTTTCGAGCACGTTGGCCTTGTCAACGCTGGTCACCCGGGAGCGCGCGGCTTCGAAGGCCACCCGCGCAATCCGCTCGATTTCCGCTCGGGTGTAGACACAGGCATCGGAGGCGGAGTCTGTCGTCCGGGTCTTCTCGCCAAAGTAGATGCCCCCCGTCAGCTCGCGTACGACGAGCAGATCGGTGCCCTCTATCAGCTCCCGCTTGAGCGGGCTGGCGTCGTAGAGGGGCGGCAGGGGTCGCACGGGCCGGAGGTTGGCGAACAGCCCCAGACCCTTGCGCAGTCCCAACAGCCCCTGCTCGGGGCGAGGCTTGGCAGGGTCGGTGGTGTCCCACTTGGGACCGCCCACTGCGGCCAGGAGCACGGCATCAGCGGTCAAGCACGCGGCCAGCGTTTCGTCGGTCAGCGCGACTCCGTGAGCATCGATCGAGGCGCCTCCGAACGGATGTTCCTCGTAGTCGAAACGCAGGTCCAGGGCGTTCAGCACCTCAACGGCGGGAGCGATGATCTCGGGCCCGATCCCGTCGCCGGACAGGAGCACGATCTTGTGAGCCATCGGCGGCAAGCTACACGGCGGAGGGGGATAATGAGGGCGTGGCCTACGACGAGGATCTCGCCGATCGCATCCGTGAGCTGGTGGGTGGCGAGGACGGACTGACCGAGAAGAAGATGTTCGGCGGTCTGGCCTTCCTGATCGGCGGTCACATGGCGGTCAGCGCGAGCGGCAAGGGTGGCTTGCTGCTGCACGTCGACCCCGCACAGACCGACGCGCTGCTGGGCAAGCCGCATGCGGAGCCGTTCGTGATGCGCGGCCGGGCCATGCAGGGCTGGCTGCGGGTGGACGCCGCGGGGCTGGCCACCAAGCGCCAGCTCGAGCGCTGGGTCGCCCGCGGAGTGGCCCACGCGCGATCCCTGCCACCAAAATCGGGTTAGCCTTCGGGATTGCGCGCGGTCATGTTGAGGCGCACGTAGTCCAGCACGAGCGGTTCACCGGTGCGCTCGAGGACGTGCTCGACAAAGGGCTGACGTAGCGCCCGCGGCAGCCGGTCGAGGTGCCGCACCAGACAGACCGAGCTGACGAAGGCGCGCGCGTCGGGGAGGGTCACCGAACGCGGCTCGAGCCACGAGCTGACCTCGGAAAAGCCGACGTCCTCCAGTCGCTCGGAGTTCTCCGCTGCCGTGGCGTAGTTCCACGGCCGTTGCCAGCCGTCGAAGTACTCCGCGAACGGTGGTTCGCTGGCCACCTCGTCAGACTGCACGCGGAAGGCGTCGATGTTGCCCCTGCCGCCGCACTGAGCCATCAGCCTCCCCCCCACCTTGAGGTTCCGCCGCAGCGCCGCAAACAGCACCACGTGATCGGAGATCCAGTGAAACGTGGCGTTGGAGAAGATCACGTCGACCGGCTCGGGGAGCGAGAGTTCGCTCAGGTCCTGCCCGAGCACGGTGGCACGATCGCCGAGCCGCGCACGGGTGTGCCGCACCATCGACGGGGCCGCGTCGACGGCGTACACCCGCCCCCGGGGCACGCGCTCGAGCAGCAGCTCAGTCACTCGTCCTGATCCGCAACCGGCGTCGAGGACGATCTCGTCGCCGCGCAGCTCGAGGCGCTCCAGCTGCTCTCGCGCCCATCCGGCCTGCGGATCGGATATCCGGTCGTAGGTCGCCGCATCCCAGTCGCAGCCTGCTGCGGGGACACTCATAGGAGTGCGGTGGTGACAGGGCCGGGCCGCTCACGGCTGCCCTCGAAGGCCGAGATCGCCTCGTCGGCCTCCAGCGTCAGCGCGATGTCGTCCAGGCCATTGAGCAGCCGGTGCTTGATCTCAGAGTCGACCTCGAACCGCGCCGTCCCTCCGGGCCAGCGCACCTCCTGACCCGCCAGGTCCACCTGTGCCTCGCCCGCCTCGGCGATCGAGGCGCATTCGGCGGCGGTCAACTCCACCGGGAGCAAACCGATCTTCGTGCAGTTGGAGCGAAAGATGTCGGCGAAGCTCGGCGCGATCACGGCATGAAAGCCGTAGTCCTCGAGCGCCCAGGGAGCGTGCTCACGGCTCGACCCGCAGCCGAAGTTACGACCGGCCACGAGGATTGGATTGCGCGGCAGATCCCAACCCGGCTCCATCGCCCAGTCGTGGAACAGGTATTGCCCAAAGCCGGTCCGCTCCACGCGCTTGAGGAACTGCTTGGGAATGATCTGGTCGGTATCGACGTCGTCGCGATTAAGCACCGAGACGCGTCCCGTGATCGTTTCGATCGCTTTCATGACTGCCACTCCCTGATGTCGACAAACCGGCCTTCGATCGCGGCTGCTGCCGCCATTTGTGGGGACACCAGGTGCGAGCGGGCCCCTCTCCCCTGGCGTCCCTCGAAGTTGCGATTCGACGTGGAGGCGACCCGTTCCCCCGGCGCGGCGATGTCCGGGTTCATGCCCAGGCACATCGA
>CAXMLR010000565.1:0-2517 GCA_964194275.1 uncultured Solirubrobacterales bacterium | reverse complement strand
GATGTGTATAAGAGACAGGGACAGGGTCATCCGGTCTCGGCGCTCGAGCTTGAACGAGATTCCGCGCAGGAGCGGCGCTCCGGCCGTGTCCTTGCCCAGGTCCGATGCGATCACGACGGCCATGGGCTCATGGTAGGAACACAGCCCGCGCGGAGTAGGATCGCGACATGCCCGCTCCTGCCTATCCGCCCGTCCCACCGGTCGAGCTTCCGCCCGCGCTGACCGTACGGGTGGCCGACCGGGGAGAGTTCTTCCTGCGCGATACGGGCGGCGACGGCCCGGTGGTGATGCTCTTGCACGGGTGGATGGCCACCGCCGACCTCAACTGGGTGGGCGCTTACGCGTCCCTCGCCGGCGCCGGCTACCGCGTCCTGGCCATCGACCATCGCGGCCACGGGCGCGGGCTGCGACCGATCGAGCCGTTCCGGCTCGAGGACTGCGCCGCCGACGCCGCTGCAGTCTTGCGAGAGCTCGGTGCCGCGCCCGCGACGGTCGTGGGCTACTCGATGGGAGGAGCCATCGCCCAGCTCGTCGCCTACCACCATCCCGACGTGGTCAGTGGCCTGGTCCTCAGCGGCACCGCCCAACACTGGCAGGACAAGCGGACCCAGCGATCGTTCAAAGCGATGGGCGCGCTCGGGCTGACGCTGTCGCTCGCGCCGCGGCGGTTCTGGCGCGCGGGTTTCCGCCGGATCGGAATCACGGACACGCGCAACGCCATCTGGCTCCAGTCCGAGCTGCTGCGCCACTCCGCCCGTGACATCGCCGAGGCGGGGCGAGAGCTCGGCCGCTTCGACTCGCGCCCCTGGCTGGGGCAGATCGCCGCTCCAATCGCCGTCGTGATCACCACCCACGACGACGTCGTGCCGACGTTCAAGCAGTGCCAGCTCGCCGAGGCCGCAGGCGGCCCGGTGTTCGAGGCCGAGCTCAACCACATGGAGGTCGTCTCGCGGGCCAAGCTCTACAACCCGCCCCTGCTGGAGGGCATCGCGGCGGTCGCCGCCGACGCACGGGTGAAGGCCGCGTAGCCATCCGATACGCTTGCTCCAAGATGCGTCGCACGAAGCTCTTGACCGCACTGTTGGTCTTCACCGTCACGCTGCTGAGCGTCGCCCCGGTGGCGCTGGCCGGCGAAACCGGCGGCGGCCAGGGCTGGTATGGGGAGACCAACGACAAGGTCATCACCAACGCGATGTTCATCGTGATCGGCTTCTTTCCCGCGGTGATCCTCACCTTCTCGCTGATCCAGTGGCGGCTGGACAAGCGCAAGCACGCGAAGATGGACGCCGCCAAGCGCCGGGCGGCCAACACCGACTGGCGCGGCGGCTGGTAGCACCGGCCGGACGATGAGCCACTTCATCACCGGGGCAACCGGGTTCATCGGGCGGCACCTGGTGCCGCTGCTGCTGGAACGCGAAGGCGACATCTTCGTGCTCGTCCGCGAGAACTCGCAGGACAAGCTCGCCACCCTGATCGAAGAAAAATGGGGTCCCGACGCGCCAGCGCGGATCAAGCCTGTGCTCGGCGATCTGAGCAAGCCGCGGCTGGGCCTGTCGAGCGAGCAGGTCGACGAGCTGACCGGCCAAATCGATCACTTCTTCCATCTCGCCGCGGTCTACGACATGACCGCCGACGAAGAGCTCAACCGGATCGCCAACGTCGAGGGGACGCGCCACGCCGTCGAGCTGGCCAACGCGCTCAGAGCCGGGGTCTTTCACCACACCTCGTCGATCGCCACGGCCGGGAAATTCAAGGGCCTGTTCCGCGAGGACATGTTCAACGAGGGCCAGAAGCTCGACCATCCCTACCACCGGACGAAGTTCGAGGCCGAGAAGATCGCCCGCACCCAGACCACGGTGCCCTGGCGTGTCTACCGCCCGGCGATCGTGGTCGGCAACTCGCTGACCGGCGAGATGGACAAGATCGACGGTCCGTACTACTTCTTCACCGCGATCAAGATGGCGCGGCATTACCTGCCGGGGTGGTTCCCGTTGGTGGGACCGGAGCTCGGTTACACCAACATCGTGCCCGTCGATTACGTCGCCGAAGCGATGGACCACATCGCTCACCAGCCGGGCCTCGACGGACAGGCCTTCCACCTGACCAACCCGAAGTCGCAGCGCTCGGGCGAGGTCATGAACACGATCGCCGCGGCGGCCCACGCGCCGCAGATGTCGATGCGGATCGACACCAAGATCCTTCAGGCGCTGCCCAAGGGCACGTTCTCGATGCTGATGGCGCTACCCGCAGCGAAGGGCGTCCGGCGCGCGTTGCTGGCCGACTTCGGCATCCCTGAGGAGGTGCTCGGTTACATCGGGCTGACGGCGCAGTTCGACACCCGGGACACCGAGCGCGCGCTCGAGGGCAGCGGGATCTCGATCCCCCCGCTCGGGAGCTACGCCGACAAGTTGTGGGACTACTGGGAGCGCAACCTCGATCCCGATCTGTTCAAGGACCGCAGCTTCGAGGGCGCGGTCAACGGCAAGACGGTGCTGATCACCGGCGCCTCGAGCGGCA
>CAXMLR010000564.1:0-1549 GCA_964194275.1 uncultured Solirubrobacterales bacterium | reverse complement strand
CAGCAGCGCGAGCGTGCCGGCGATGCCGCTGCCGAGCCGCCATGCCAGCGGCCCATCGCCCAGCAACTCAATCGAGCCCGCGATCACCAGCTTGGCGAGCTGGGGATGCTCCGAGTTGGGGTCACCGCCAAGCGGTGCGCGAGCATAGCGCTGCCCCGCGGTGGGGCTGAGTCCGGCGATCACGCGGGCTGCGTTGACGTAGTAGGCCTCGTCGAACACGAGCACGTGGTCGGCCGCGGTGCGGCACGGGGCGTGGCAGGGCTCCGCCAGCCACGCCATCCGTGCGCCCAGCGACAGCACCGTGATCGCCAGCAAGAGCTTGATCGGGGTAGACGTACGGCGCAAGCGCTCGGCCATGCTGGCGCGACGGTACCTACACTCCGGGCGCGTGGAGTTCGAGAAGTGGCAGGCGCTGGGCAACGACTACCTGATCGTGGAGGCGGCTGCGCTCCCGTTCCCGCTGAGCGGCGCGCGGATCCGAGCGATCTGCGCGCCGCACACCGGCGTGTCCGCCGACGGAATCCTGTTGTTGTCCGAGCCCGACGACGGCCGCTCTGTGGCACAGCTGCGCATCTTCAACCCCGACGGCTCCGAAGCCGCTCTCTCGGGCAACGGCGCGCGGGAGGCGATCCTGTATCTGCGCGCTCGCGGCCGGACCGACGCGGACGAGCTCTCGCTGCAGACTGCGGCCGGGAGGGTCCACGCGCGGATCACCTCCGAAGAGACCTGCACCGTGGCGATGGGACGCGCCCGCGTGCGCAGCGAGGATTACCCCGGCGGCGCCGAGGACGGCCGAGGAGAACTGCAGGCCGATGGGGTCAGCTGGCCGTTTCAGCACATCCAGGTCGGCAATCCCCAGTGCGCGATCGCGCTCCCAGGTGAGGAGCAGCTCGAGGCACTGGACCTGACGGCGATCGGACCCTCGATCGAGCATCACCAGGATTTCCCCAACCGCACAAACGTCTCCTGGTTCACCTCACTCGCTCCGGGACGAATCCGAGCTCGGATCTTCGAGCGCGGAGTGGGGGAGACATCAGCCAGCGGGACCGGCGCCACCGGCGCAGCCGTGGCGTACGTGCTGGCTGGTGGCACCTCTCCCGTCACCGTTGCACTCGACGGCGGTGAGCTAGAGGTCGAGGTCAGCGAGGACCTTCACATCAACCTGACCGGGTGGGCGGTTTCAGTCTTCCGCGGCTCGCTCAGCGACCAGTTCACAAAGGAGCTGCATGCGATCCAGTAAGCGCCTGGAGAAGATTCCGCCGTATCTGTTTGCCGAGCTCGAGCGGAAGATTGCCCGCAAGCGAGCGGAAGGCGTGGACGTCATCAGCCTCGGCATCGGCGACCCTGATCTGCCGACTTATGCGCCGATCGTGGCCGCCGCGCAGGCCGCAGTGGCCGATCCCAGCACGCACACGTATCCCTCCAACCGCGGACGCCGGGAGTTCCGCGAGGCGGTGGCTGCATTCTACGCGCGGCGATTCGGCGTCACCCTGGACCCGGAGACCGAGGTGATGCCGGCGATCGGCGCCAAGGAGTGCATCTTCAACCT
>CAXMLR010000563.1:0-3910 GCA_964194275.1 uncultured Solirubrobacterales bacterium | reverse complement strand
CCTGTCAACACCCACGGGGAGCGCTCCAGTCTGGCCCGAGCGCCCCTCAAATCTCCTTGTGCGGCGGGGCTTTGGGGTGGTCAAGTGTGGAATTGGATTCCACACTTCCGTCCACACTTCGGTACACACTCATGATACCATTTTGGTATGCGAGGCGGCGACTATGTGATGATGGCCAGGCGTCGCGCAGGACTCACGCAGCGCCAGCTGGCCGAACGCCTCGGCATCCGCCAGGCCACGATCGCACGCTGGGAACGGGGTGATCGCGGCGTCAGCGTCGACGACGTCGAGCTGGTCGCGCACGCGTGCGGCCTGCAGCTCGACGCGCATCTCCTGGTCGAGGACCGCTCGTGGTGGCCGCAGATCGCGATGCAGCTCGAACTTCATCCGCTCGAGCGAGTGCGGCGGCTCACCCCTCCGGGTGCTCCAGACATCGCAGCGGGGTTGTCCGAGCTTGCCGCGGCGGGCGTGTTAGGGCTTGTGATCGGAGAGGTAGCTGGGGCACTACATGGCTGGCCGCTCGTGCTCGGTTCGTCGACGATCGAGGTATGTGGGTTTGTCGACGGCGTGGGCTATCGCCTCCGACAGATGGGCGCTCGGCAGACCCGGAGCGGCAGGCACATCGTGTCGGGCGGAGTGAGCGTCGTCATCGTCGAGGCGCCCGCAGGCACGGTAGGCGAAGCGGACCTTGCCCGCAACCGAGTGGCGTTCGAAACACCGGCCGGAGCCCTCGACGCAGCCGGACTAATCGACCTGCTGAGAATCGCCGACGCGTCAGACGCTCGCACGGCCCGACGCGATTCACTCGCTCTTCAAGCCGTGCTCGATGTCCAGCGCGCGCGCGAGGCCTCGGGCGCTGAAGACGATCGGGCGGGGGGGGACAGGATTGCTGAATGGCTGAGCCAACAGACTCCGGTGGCGTGACCCCTGCGATTGACGCTGAGCGCGAAGCGCTGCTGAAGGTTCTGGTCGATCACGACGTGCAGTTCGTCGTCATCGGCGGCGCCGGCATCCAGTCACGTGGCCGTCGCTACGACACCCTCGACATCGATGTCACTCCCGACCGTGACGAGGCAAACCTGCACCGTCTCGCTGATGCGCTGAACGAGCTCGAGTGCCGCCTGGTCACCGATCCCGCGAACATAGCCGCCTGGGTGCCGCTCCCACCCGACTACTTCACGCCTCGCAGCCTCCTCGCCGCTACCGTCTGGAACCTGGCAACGCGACACGGCCAGCTTGACCTCAGCTTTGCGCCAAGCGGCTTCCCTGGCGGCTACGGAGAACTCGCGCCCCGCGCGGAGCACCTCACTGTCGCCGGCACTCGCATTGCCGTGCTCGTGGCTGCCCTTGACGACATCCACAAATCGAAGCGTGCGGCCGACAGACCGAAGGACCGGGCGTACTTCCTAGCTGCTGGCGAACCAGGCCGCGAATAGCCGATCTGCGTGCGCTCAGGCGCTCATCTTGGACAAGCGTTGGGAGGCGTTCACGCGCAGAGCGCCGGTGGTCGATCGAAGCGGCCCTCTCGGGCGCTTCCCTCGCTTTCCGCGCAAGGCAGGGCGCGGGGCTCTCTTCGGTTGCGTCTCTTTGCCGCTGTAAATTCGCTGGCGGTTGAGGTTCCCGTGGTTTGAGTTTATGCGGCTGTGACCTCTTCGTCGAGGGTGTCTGGGTCGGCTTGTTGGTATTTGATGCGGTAGAGGTGTTGGCGGTCGACGTCGGTGAAGGTGGCGCCGTTTGAGGCGTGGCTGAAGAACGGGTCGAGCACCGCCCAGACGAGTGAGAGGCAGCTGCTCTCGCCGGGGAAGCGGCCCATCACCTTGGTGCGCCGGCGGACCTCCCCGAGCGATCGTTCGAGCAGGTTGGTTGACCGCCATCGTTCGCGGTGTCTGAGCGGATAGCGCAGGTGCACGACCAGCGCGTCGAGGTCATCGGCGAGGCAGCGAGCGGCCGACTGGTACCCGGCGTGCTCGAGTTCTGAGATGAGGACCTGGAGGCGGAGCTTGCCGTCCTTGACCGAGGTCGCGTCGGTGAGCGCTGACCAGTAGTTAAAGCGGATCCGGTCGTGCTCTGACTTGGGCAGCTTCGCCAGGAGGTTGCGCAGGCGGTGCACGGCGCAGCGCTGACGATCGGCGCGCGGCCAGATCTCCTCGATCGCCGAGGGCAGCCCGGCCGCGCCGTCAGCGACGATCAGTCGCGGGGCGGCGAGCCCGCGGCTGGTGAGATCGCGGCCGAGCTCAAGCCAGTCCTCCTTGGTCTCGCGCATCCCCAACCGCACCGAAACCAGCGCTCTGGCACCGGTTTCGGTGATTCCCCACGCGCAGATCACGCCCTCCTTCGGACCGCTGGGACGGACCGGCAGATAGATCGCATCCAAGAACAGGACGACCAGGTTCACGTCATAAAGCGATCGGCGACAAAACGCTTCAAAGCGCTCGTGCAGCTCGGAGCAGATCCTCGCGACCGTCGAGCGCGAGGTCTTCCCGAGCCCAGCCTCCTCGCACAGCGACTCGATGTCGCGCATCGACAGACCGCGAACGAACCCGCCGATCACCAGCGCCTTCAATGGGTCCGTTCGCAAAAGCCGCTTGCAGTGCCACTTCGGGAACAGCTTCGAGACGAACGGCATCACCGCCTCCCGAGCCTGCGGGATCTCGATCCGCAACTCACCCTCGGCCGTCTGCACGTGCCGGGGACGGAACCCATTGCGCAACCCGCGCTGGCGCCGGCGCTCATAGCGAGCACGCCCCAACCAGGTATCGAACTCCTCCTCGACAGCCCGCTGAATGATCAACCGGGCGCCGAGCCGACCGAGCTCGGACAGCATCTTCTGCGGATCATCGACCATCCCCTTCGACAGCAGCTTGTCGATGCCAGCTTGTATCTCCGCTGAGGGCGGTACGGTGCGTCTCACGGCGTAGGCCTCCTTCATCGTCTGACAGGACTTGAGGGAACCTACGCCGTCGCTCTGACAGCACCCACTCGACTATTTACAGCAGTTCTGAGACGCAACCCTCTCTTCCCTGCGTAGCCGGCATAAGAGGACGCTGTCGCCGAGGCGTGGCTGGATGGCCACGTCGTCAAAGGAGGTCTCGCGGTGTCGGCCACTGCTTGGAGCGGACGTGGCCGGCCAGGGCTGCCGACGCCGTCGAGGCTCTTCCGCAGCGCCTGGCGGTCGCCGCCCACACGGTCCGGCTGTCGTTCTGCTCCTCGTCCTGAGCGGGCGCGTCGGTGACGCGGTCGACGCGTCTGCCGTTCGCGCGAACCGCAAGGCGACACTCCGAAGCTGGGGCGTTATCGGACTGGCGAGATTCCAGCTGCGCGGGCGATCGCGTGTGCGCGATCACGTTCGCGGATGACGAAGTCCGCGAACTCTCGCTGTGTCATCCGCATCGGCTCGGCGTCGTGCTCTCGCAGCCAGGACCGCAGTTCCGGTGCGTCAAGTGCCGCGCCGATGCCTTCAGTGAGCTTTTGTACTCGGAGCGGTGGGGTCGCCGACGGCGCCCAGATGCCGTACCAAATGGGGAAGTCGAAGCCGGCGGCCCCGGCCTCCTGGAGCGTAGGAACGTCGGGCAACAGCCGCGAGCGCTTCGCGCAACTGACGCCTAGCGCCGTGAAGGTCCCATCCCGCAGGTGTGGCTCAGCGATCGAGATCGGGCACATCGCATAGTCAGCCTCCCCGGCCGCCACACGCTCGATCGTCGCGGAGATTGCATCCGTCGGCCTGGCGGGCAGGTGCGTTGCCGAGATCCCCAGACCGAGGTTCAGCTCGGCGACGCTGAGGTGTGTGCCGGTCACGACGCCGGTCGACGCGAACGTCAGCGGCCGCGCCTGGGCCGCGCTGCCCAGGTCGTCCAGGGTTGCGTATGCCTGAGCGCTCGGGTGCGACCAGGTGTTGAACGACACGCTGGGT
>CAXMLR010000562.1:0-19819 GCA_964194275.1 uncultured Solirubrobacterales bacterium | reverse complement strand
GAAGTTGCACGGCATCGTCTCGATCCACGTGTTGGCCACCGCGACGATCGGCTTGCTGAGCGCCTCGTCGTCGTAGCCGATGCCCTTCAGGTACGCCCGGGCGGGCGCGCGCGCGGGCCCCTCGGTCAGCGCGCGGCTGCGGTGCTTGAGGTCAAATGGTTCGGTCATGGCGCGACTGTACCGCCCCGGATCCGGCTGCTCGCGGTAACGCGCTCGAAGCCGGCCGGCGCGTCAGCCGGCAGCGTCAATCCGGTGCGCCGCGCTGCCGCCCGCGGCCTGCCGCATCCTCGCCCGCTCCCACTGCGCGAGCCGCCACAGGTCCCGCGTCACCTGAGCCGGATCGAGCTGCCGGCCGGGGAGGTGCATGTTGGCGGTCGAGATCAACTGGCGTTCGTCGCCGGTCAGCGCCATCCACTTGGCCAGCACATCGTCTGAGTCCGGGAGCCGGGCGCTGCCGTAGGGCCGGGTTTCGTCGGGAAACTCGACGCAATACTCGCTCAGCAGCCGGTGAGTCTGGGCCAGATAACCGATCACCGGCTTGTGCGGGTAGACGAGGTAGGCGTAGGGCGCTCCACCAGTGGCGCCGGCCGCGTCCGGTCCGTCGGTCTGCGAACCCCAGACCCGAATGAAGCCGAGGTCGCGGTACATGGCCCACTCTTCCTCGTTCACACAGGAGCACAGCAGCTCACGTGCCCGCTGCTCGGCGCGCCGTTCACGCCCCGGATCGAACGCCGGCGTGGGGGCGCGCCGCTGATGCGCGCGGTGCCGCGCCCACGCGTCCTCGAGGCGCGGGACGATCAGGTCTGAGAGCAGCGCCAGCGCCACCAACGAGGTCGCTGCGAGCGCCAGCAGCACCGCGTGCCCTGCGCCTACCGGCCGCCCGCTGCGCGCGGGAAGAAGATCACGCGCTCGGCGTCACGGGGGATGTCGGCGAAGGACCGCACCATCTGCGCCTGCCGGCGCCCGTCGGTGAGGGCGACCGGCACGGCCGCCCAGAGGCCGGCGTCGAGCTGACGGCGGAACTCCTCGATCAGCCGGAGCTCGTCGTCCTCAAGCTCGACGTCGCCTTCTGCGATCAGCACTTCACCGTGTCCTGGCTTCATCCGCAGAAAGCGCACAGCTCGATTATGTCAAAGAGTGAAGGCCCAACACGTCAACCGGACCCGCCCCGGCCCCGATTGCGCCTAACCCGTTTCTGACTGCTGCCGCGGCGAGTTGCTTGGCGGCCCGGGCCGCCTCGATGGGCGTGTCCCCCCACGCCAGCCGCGCCGCCAACACGGATGAGTGGGTGCAGCCCGACCCATGAGCTGCTGCGCTGCGATAGCGCTCGCCGGCGATCTCCACCGGCTCATGACCGTCGAAGAAGACGTCGATCACCTGCTCACGATGGCCTCCGGTCACCACCACGACGGCCGGCCCGAGGGCATGCAGGGCCTGGACCAGCGAAATAATCTCGTCATCGAGCTCCGGCTCGCTGATTGGGGGGATTTGGGAAATTTCTCCTGTAGAGGTCGAGAGATTCACCAGGCCACCTATCGGTTCGGAGCCGACCAAGGCCCGGGCTTCGAGCAGATTCGGCGTGATCACAGTCGCTCGCGGCATCAGCAACTCGATCATCGAGCGTTTGGCATCACGGTCGAGCAGGGCGGCGCCGGACTCGGCGACCATCACCGGATCGAGCACCACGGGCAGCCGCGCCGGAAGCTCTTCGAGGCCGCGAGCCACCGCCTCGATCGTGGGCACGTCGCCCAGCATCCCGATCTTGACGGCATCGATGCCGATATCGGCGCTGACCGCGCGAATCTGGGCGATGATCATCTCCGGCGCCACCGGCCGGATGGCGGTCACCTCGACGGTGTTCTGGGCGGTGATCGCCGTGATCGCGGTCATCCCGTGCACGCGACAAGCCGCGAAGGCCTTGAGGTCGGCCTGAATCCCGGCCCCCCCACCCGAGTCAGAGCCGGCGATCGAAAGCACACGCGGGATCCGTGGTTCGCTGGTCATGCGTGGAGCAGGTTACGAGGTCGCCGAGAACGTTCCACCTGGCCCGCGGCGAATGTAGCCGGACAGCTCCAGCGCCGCCAAGGCGGCAAGGCCCCGGTCAGCCGGCACCCCAGCCTGTGCGAGTGCCGCTGCCGTGCTGTGCCCGTCGGCGATCGCGCCCAGAAGCAGCCGCAGCTCGGGCGCGAGGTCCGCGCGCGCGGCCGCCTGCACCCGCCGCGCGCCGGCGCCGTAGAGGATGTCGAGTACGTCCTGGGCGCCGCGCACCACGTGGGCCCCCGTCGCCAGCAGCGCGTTCGGCCCGGCGGCCTGAGGAGAGCTGACCCGCCCCGGGACGGCGCCCACCGGCCGCGGCAGGGACCGCGCGAAGCGCGCCGTGAGCAGCGCCCCTGAACACTCGCCCGCTTCCACCACGACCACCATCGCGGACAGCGCCGCCACGATCCGATTGCGGGCCGGAAACATCCATCGCCACACCTGCGTGCCCGGCGGCAGCTCGGAAACCACCGCCCCCGTGGCCTGAATCCTCCGGTGGAGAGCTCGCTTGGCGGCCGGATAAGGTCGCTCGGGCCCGGCCGCAAGCACGGCCACGGTTCCGCCAGGCGCCGACACCGCACCGGTGTGCGCGGCCGAGTCGATCCCCAGCGCCATTCCGCTGATCACGCCGACCCCGGCGCCTGAGAGGCCGCGGCCCAGCGAGCGGGCAACCTCGAGTCCGTAGGGCGACGCGCGGCGCGCTCCGACGACGGCCACGGGGTCCTGCGCGACGCGGCTCAGCAGGCGCTCGAGGCCGCCGGCGACGTGCAGCACGGCCGGCGGGGCGCTGAGCTCCCGCAGGCGCCGCGGATACCGATCCTCACAGCGGCACACGGTGGCGATGCCCGCGTCGCGGCAGCGCTCGCGGGCAGCAACGGGGTCAAATCGCGCGAGCTCTCGGATAACGGCGATCCGCTGCTCACCGGCCACGGCGGCGATCAGTGGCTCGTCGTCAAGCTCCAATAGCTCCAGCATCCGGCTGCGCACCGGCTCGAGATTCGCAGCGAGCCGAGCGAGCAGCCAGGCTCGGGACAGACAGGCCTCGCAGGCGAGACTCACCCCGCCAGCGCCTGATCGGCATCCCCACGCTGGCGCAGGCTCAGTGCGGTCAGAACGTCGCCCTGCGTGACGAGGTCCCGCCGGGCGAGATCGGCGATCGTCCGGGCGACCCGGAGGACCCGATGCCGGCCGCGGGTGCTCAGCGCCCCGACGGCGTAGGCGCGGCCGAGCGTGTCGATCGCCGTGTCCTCGAGCCGCACGTAACGGCGCACCAGACGGCCGTCCATCTCGCCGTTGCAGCGTGCCCCGGAACCGCGCAGGCGGCGCAGCTGCCGCTCCCGGGCCGCGGCCACCCGCGCCCCAGCGGCGGTCGAGTCGATCGCCGCCGGTGCCCTCAGATCCGCCTCGCCGGGGCGGTCCACCGTAACCAGCAGGTCCATCCGGTCGAGCAGCGGCCCACTGAGCCGGCGGCGGTGGCGGCGCAAGTCGGTCTCCCCGCAGACGCAGCGATCGTCGATCCCGGCGAACCCGCACGGACAGGGGTTCGTGGCCGCGACCAGCATGAAACGGGTCGGGAACACGAGCGCCCGCTGGCCGCGGACAATCGTCACTACGCCGTCCTCGAGTGGTTGTCGGAGGGCATCCAGACTCGAGCGCTGGAACTCGGAGAGCTCGTCGAGGAAGAGGACGCCGTGATTGGCCAGAGTCGCCTCCCCCGGTCGCGGGACCGAGCCTCCGCCGACGAGCCCCGCCGGGGAGATCGTGTGGTGCGGAGCCCGGAACGGCCGCGTGCTCACCAGACCGTCGGCATGGATGCCGGCCACGCTGTGGATCCGAGTCACCTCGATCGCCTCCTCGCGCGTCATCGCCGGGAGGATCGACGGCAGCCGTCGCGCGAGCATCGTCTTGCCGGTTCCGGGCGCACCCTCGAGCAGCAGGTTGTGCGCGCCCGCCGCCGCGATCTGGAGCGCCAGCAACGGGGCCGCGTGACCGCGCACGTCGCGCAGGTCGGGCTCGGACAGTCGCCCCGGCGCGGGGGCCCGAGCCGGAGCCGGGGGTGGTAACGCGGGTGGGAGCTCACCCGCGATCACACCCGCCGCAGCGCGCAGCGTCGCCACTCCCGCCACCTCAATGCCGTCGACCAGCGCTGCCTCGCGAGCGCGCTCACGGGGGACGATCAAGCGCGCCAGGCCGGCCCGGCGGGCCCCCTCGGCGACGGCCAGCGCGCCGGGCGAGTCGCGCAGCTCGCCTCCCAAAGACAGCTCGCCGAACACGGCGTAGGACGCCAGCGCATGCGGCGGGATCTGATGGCTCGCGACAAGCACGGCGAGAGCCAGCGCGACGTCGAATCCGGGCCCCATCTTGCGCAGGAAGGCGGGAGCCAGATTGGCGGTGATCCGGCGATCAGGGAACTTGAAGTCCGAGTTCAGGATCGCCGAGCGGACGCGATCCCGCGACTCCCGGACGGCGGCGTCGCCGAGTCCGACGATGGTGAAGGCGGGCAGGCCCGAGCGGATGTCGACCTCCACGCACACCCGCCGTGGATCGACCCCGTCGATCGCGAACGTCGTCACTCGGGCGAGCATTCCGTGAACCTACGCCGAGTGGCGTGGAACGTGGGTGACGTGGCGTGCCAATTCAGCGCAGGCGCGACCCCCCGGGCTGCGGAGAGTTGTGACACGACGCAAACCACGTGTTGCACGATCGGGCGTAGCGTGCTCGGCCATGAGCGCAGACGCGCGCCACCGCCTGGGACAACTCGGGGAACAGCTGGCCGCGGAGCACCTCGAGCGCCGCGGCTTTCAGATCGTCGAGCGCAACTACCGCACCCGCTGGGGCGAGCTAGACATCGTTGCCTACGATGGAAATACGCTCGCATTCTGCGAGGTGAAGACGCGTCGGATGAGCCCCGGCAAGGGCAATCCGCTCGACGCGGTCGGGACGCTGAAGCGCTCGCGGGTACGTAAGATGGCCGGCAGCTGGCTGATCGAGCGGGTGGAGCGGCCCTACGCGCGGTCGCTGCGCTTCGACGCTATCGGCGTCACATTCGATCCCTCAGGCCGGTTGGCGAGCATCGAGCATCTGGAAGGCGCGTTCTAGTCCGGAGGCTCAGCACACGAGCCCGAGCTGCTGGTAGGCCATCGACTGAAACGACAGGCGATGCAGCGGAGACACCCCTTTCCGCTCGATCGCCTCGCGGTGCTCAGGGGTGGCGTAGCCTACGTGCTGGGCGAACTCCCAGCCCGGGTGGGCGACGTCGGCTCGGCGCATATAGCGATCGCGCGTCTCCTTGGCGATGACCGACGCGGCAGCAATCGCCGCGCTCTTGGCATCGCCGCCGATCACCGCCCGCTGCTCGTAGCCGAGCGCCGCCACCGGAAAGCCGTCGCTGAGGCAGATGCAGTCCTCGCACGCCACCTGCGCGAGCGCGTCGCGCAGGGCGGCCAAGTTCGTCACGTGGAGTCCCCGGGCGTCGATGCCGGGCGCGCAACGGGAGACGATCGACACCCGGTCCGCGACCCGGAGAATGACCGGAAACAGCGCAGCACGGGCCGCTGGTGTCTGCTGCTTTGAGTCATTCAGCGCGCTCAGCGCGCGGATGTCCGCCGGCCGTAACCGCTGCATGTCAAGGCGCACACCAGCGGCCACGAGCGGACCGGCCAGGCAACCGCGCCCGGCCTCGTCGGCGCCGGCGACGAACCGAGTCCCCAGCGCACGGTCGAAGGCGAACAGCCGTCTGGCCGCCCGGCTGCCCGGCCGCTTGGCGGCTCGTTTAGAGGAACCCGATCCGGTCCGGCGGCCAGTAGGTGAAGAAGGCGACGCCGATGACCCACTTGTTAGAGACGGGACCCCAGAAACGGCTGTCGTCGGAGGCGCCACGGTTGTCCCCCATCATGAAGTAATCGCCGGGCGGAACCACGATCGTTTTCCGGAAATTGCAATTAGGGCCGCCGCCGCAGTCGATGATGTAGGAGTCCTTCTCCCGCACGCCGTTGCGAGTCACGTGGCCATCGGCGATCGAGATCCGGTCTCCCGGGCCCCCCACAACCCGCTTGATGAACGTCTGGGTGGACTCCGTAGGGGTCGGGGCGTCGCAGGCCGCCGAGTTCCCGCTTCCCTGATTCTGGTTGGCGCAGATGCCGTTCCCGAGGTCCGCGCCGTGCGGTGGATGAAACACGACGATGTCGCCGACGCTCGGGTGACTGATCAGGCGGTTGGTCAGCACGCGCTGGTTGATGTGCAGGGTGGGCAGCATCGATCCGCTGGGGATCCGATACGGCTTGACCACGAACGCCTGGATCAGCAGCGCCAAGCCCACGGCCACGACAACCGTCAGCACCAACTCGAGCAGAGACTTGATTCCTGAGCGCGGAGCGCCGGCCCTGCTGCCAGCCATCAGAGAACCCCGACCCGGGCCGGAGGCCAATAGGTGAAGAACGCCTGCCCGATGATCCAGGTCTTGGGGACGGGCCCCCAGAAGCGGCTGTCCTCAGAGTCGGGACGGTTGTCGCCCATCATGTAGAAGTCGCCGCGTGGAATCGTGACCGTGCCGGGGAAATCGCATGATCCCCCGCCGAGACAAGGAACGACGTAGGGATCCTTCTCGGCGACGCCGTTGCGGATCACGTGACCGTTCCTGATCGAGATCCGGTCACCGGACACCCCGACAACGCGCTTGATGAACGTTTCCGACGAGGGATGAGCCCCAGCCCGATCGCAGGGGCGGGCGTTGTTCTGCCCGACGCCGTTCTGGCCCTGGCTGGGATCCGCGCAACTCGAGTAGTCCTTGGGCGGATGGAAGACGATGATGTCGCCGACGTGAGGGGAGGAGAAATGCGTCCCGATGCGGTTGACCAGCACCCTTTGGTTGATATGGAGCGTGGGGAGCATTGATCCGCTGGGAATGCGGTATGGCTTGACCACGAAGGCCTGGATGGCGAGCGCGAGGCCAAGGGCGCTCGCCACGATCAGCACCAACTCGAGCATCGAGCTGGGCAGCGACTTCCTCGTCTCGGTCACACCGCTGGGTCGCCAGCGGGTGCCTCCGCGGCGGGCGGTTCCTCCGTGCCGGCGGGCGGAGCCTCGGCAACGTCGGCTCCGAGCGGGGCGACCTCGGCCGGAACCTCCACGGCGCCGGCCTCTGGTTCAGTGGTGACAGCCGCGGGCGCGTGGAGCAACGCTCGTTCGACGACCTCCTCCGGGCGCGAGGAGCGCCGCTCGCGCACACGGGCGCGCTTACCGACGCGGTCGCGAAGGTAGTAGAGCTTGGCGCGCCGGACGTCGCCGCGGGCGGCGACTTCGATCCGCTCGATCTTCGGCGAGTGCAGCGGGAACGTCCGCTCTACCCCGACGCCGAAGGACTGCTTGCGCACCGTGAACGTCTCCCGGGCTCCGTGACCTTGACGCTTGATCACCACGCCCTCGAACACCTGCGTCCGGCGGCGTGTGCCCTCGATGACCTGAAAATGGACGCGCAACCGATCCCCGGCGTCAAACGACGGCACTCGGCGGAGCTGGGCTCGCTCCAGGCTGTTGATCACGGTGCTCATGGCAAGTAAACGCACCGCCGGTACCGACACTCGGTCGGTTCCGGGGCCTTCACGCCAGCGTGGCGCGTGGCTCCGTCCGGGCGGGGCGGCTTATGGTAGCGAACCAGCGTCGGCGCGCGATTGGCTCTGCGCCAAACGCCATTCGCGGATCCGCGCGTGGTGCCCAGAGAGGAGCACTTCGGGCACGGGCCAGCCGCGGAACTCGGCCGGGCGCGTGTAATGCGGATACTCCGGCGCCCCCGCCAGTGCCTGGCTGAAGGACTCCTCCAGAGCCGAATGCTCGTGCCCGAGCGCCCCGGGAAGCTTCCGCAGCACCGCGTCGCACACCACCATCGCGGCGAGCTCGCCGCCCGCCAGGACATAGCGCCCGATCGAGATCTCGTCGGTGACGAAATGGTCGAGGATGCGCTGGTCGAACCCCTCGTAGCGTCCGCAAAGCAGGGTCAGGCGCGGCTCCGAGACCAGCTCGTCGACCAGGCCCTCGTCGAGCACCCGACCCGTGGGGGTCAGCGCGGCAATCCGCCGCTGCGCCGGTAGCTCCGCGGCGTCCTCGCCGTAGTGGGCACGCAGCGCCGCCGCGACCACATCGACTCGCAGCACCATCCCCGCGCCGCCGCCAAACGGCGTGTCATCCACCTGCCCGGCGCTCAGCGGGGTGTGGTCCCGGTAATTGACGTATTCCAGCCGGTTGCCACCGGCCAGCGCATTCTCGACATGCCGCTGGTGCCCAAACCATCCGAACGCGTCCGGAAACAGCGTGAACACGTCGAGCTCCATCAGCGGTTCCCGAGAAACTGCACGTCGACCAGGATCTCCCGCCGCTCGATGTCCACCGTTTGCACCGCATCGCTGACGAGCGGCACGAGCAGCTCGCCGCCCCCGTCCGCCAACGCGACCTCCAGCACCTCGCAGGACGGCAGCGCGAGCACCCGGCGTACCGTCCCCAGCTCCCGGCCCGCGTCACGGACGGTGCAGCCCTCCAGGTCTTCGACCCACCATTCCTCTGGTCCCAGCTGCGGCGCCTCGCTGCGCCGGGTGAGTAGCTCCTGGCCATGCATGCCGGCGGCGGCGGCGCGGTCCTCGTAGCCGGCGAGGCGCACGATCGGCCGCAGGTCGGTGCCGGCACGGCGCGTGATCTTCAGCTCCTCCTCGGCGACCATCACGGTCGCGTCAAGCACGAGCAGCTGGGCGTTGGGGTGGTGGACGTAGAAACTGCCGTCGAGTCCGTGGGGACTGCCAACCGCGCCGGCTCGCAGCCATCCGCGGTCGTTAGTGGTCTCCGGCATGAGGACGGTCGCAGCGAGAGGGATTACCCGTGGATGCTGGGCCGGGACGCAGCATCCAGCCTGACGACTCGTAGCACTTCGCCATCAGGAGTCGACGATGTCAACGAACACGCGGCGCTTGTCCTTGACGGCCGCAGCCTTGATGATCGTGCGCAGCGCCGCCGCGGTTCGGCCGCCGCGGCCGATCACGTTGCCGTAGTCGTTCCCGGCCACCGAGAGCTCGAGCACGATCGTGCCGTCGTCCTCGTGCACCTCGTTCACCGAGACTTCGTCGGGTTTCTCGACCAGCCCCCGCGCCAGATACTCGAGCAGGTCCTTCATCGACCCGGGGATGGCTAGTTGATGCCCTGCGTGCGAAGCAGCTTGCGGACCGTGTCGGTCGGCTGCGCGCCGCGGGCGAGCCAGTCGCGGATGCGCTCCTCGTCGAGGACGATGGTCGAGGGATTGGTCTGGGCGTTGTACTGCCCGACCGTCTCGATCACGCGACCATCGCGCTTGGAGCGCTGGTCGGCCACGACGACGCGCCAGATCGGATTCTTGCGAGAGCCGATACGAGTGAGTCTGAGTCTGACTGACATACGACGGACGAGGTTAGCGGGCCTGGCGCATCAACGCCCCGAGGTCGGGCATTCGGCCCTGCGAAACCTGGCGCATCACCTTACGCATCTGCTCGAACTGCTTGATCAGGGCCTTGACGGCTTGCACATTGGTTCCTGAGCCGCGCGCGATGCGCAGGCGACGGGAGCTTTTGATCAGCTCCGGATGGCGGCGCTCCTGGGGCGTCATGGCGAGGATGATCGCCTGGAGCCGGTCAAATTCAGACTCGTCAACTTTCACGCCGCGCAGCTCCTTGCCAACCCCCGGGATCATGCCGAGCAGGTTCTGCAGCGGACCCAGGCGTCGCACCTGCTTCATCTGGTCCAGGAAGTCGTCCAGCCCGAACTCCTGCTTGCGGAACTTCCGCTCGAGCTCGGCTGCCTGGTCCTCGTCGTAGCTCGCCTCCGCCTTCTCGATCAGCGTCATCACGTCGCCCATCCCGAGGATGCGCTGGGCCATCCGGTCCGGGTGGAAGCGCTCGAACTGGTCGAGCTTCTCGCCGGTCGAAGCGAACATGATCGGTTTCCCGGTGACCGCCTTTACCGACAGCGCCGCGCCGCCGCGAGCGTCGCCGTCGAGCTTGGTCATCACGACGCCGTCGAACTGCACGACCTCTGCAAACTGCTCTGCGACGTTGACGGCGTCCTGGCCGGTCATCGCGTCGACGACGAGCAGCACGTCGTGCGGCTGTGTGGCCTTCTTGATGTTGGCCAACTCGGTCATCAGCTCCTGATCGACGTGCAGCCGACCGCTGGTGTCGATGATCAGCACGTCCTTGCCCTCGGACTGCGCCCGATCCCTAGCCCAGGCGGCGATCTTGACCGGGTCGCGGTCGGTGCCCTGCTCGTAGACGTCGACGCCAGCCTGCGCGCCGACCTTGATCAGTTGCTCGACCGCAGCTGGGCGGTAGACGTCGCACGCCGCCACGGCCACGGAGGAGCCCTGCTCGCGCAGGTACTTCGCCAGCTTGCCGGTGGCGGTGGTCTTGCCGGACCCCTGGAGGCCGGCCATGATCACCACGGTGGGCGGCCGCGGCGAGAACACTAGCTCTCGGGCGGCGCCTCCCATCAGCTCGGTCAGCTCGTCGCTGACGATCTTCACCACCTGCTGGCCGGGGTTGAGCTTGCCGATCACGTCCGCGCCGAGCGCGCGCTCCTTGACGGCATTGGTGAAGCTCTTAACCACCTTGAAGTTCACATCCGCCTCGAGCAGCGCGAGGCGGATCTCTCGCATCGCGGCCGAGATGTCGTCTTCGGTCAGCGTGCCGCGCCCGCGAACATCCGAGAGGGTGGCCTGCAGCTTCTCTGCCAGTGAGTCGAACATGGTGCTTCCCCTGGAGGCTACTGCGCCAGGCCGGGTGGCTTGTCCGAGGTTTCCGCGGGCTGGGCGGCGTCTGCGCGCGCGTTGAGGGCCTTGCCGAGACCGCTGAACGCGTCGGTGAACTCCGACGGGATCACGAACACCTTGTTGGCGGCGCCCTGGCCGAGCTGCGGCAGCATCTGCAGATACTGGTAGCTGAGCAGCGCCTGGTCGGGCTTGCCCTCGTGGATCGCCGCAAACACGGTGTCGATCGCCTTCGCGTCACCCTCAGCCCGGAGGATCGCCGACTGCTTGGCGCCTTCGGCCTTGAGGACCGCGGATTGCTTCTCCCCTTCCGCGGTGAGGATCTGCGACTGCTTGAAGCCCTCGGCGGTGAGGATCGCGGCGCGCTTGTCACGCTCAGCCCGCATCTGCTTCTCCATCGCCTCCTGAATCGTGCCCGGGGGATCGATCGACTTGATCTCGACCCGGTTGACGCGGATGCCCCATTTGCCGGTGGCCTCGTCGAGCACGCCGCGGAGCGTGGCATTGACGTGGTCACGACTGGTGAGCGCCACCTCGAGGCTCATGCCGCCGACGACGTTCCGCAGCGTCGTGACCGTGATCTGCTCGATTCCCTGGAGCGGATTGGCGATCTCATAGGTGGCGGACTTCGGGTCGGTGACGGTGAAGTACAGGACAGTGTCGATCTGCACGACGAGGTTGTCCTCGGTGATGACCGGCTGGGGCGGAAACGAGACCACCTGCTCCCGGAGGTCGATGAGTGGCTTCAGACGGTCCATGAACGGCACCAGGATCGCCAGTCCCGGATTCAGCGTCCGGCTGTAGCGGCCGAGCCGTTCGACGACACCCGCTCGGGCCTGCGGGACGATCCGCACCGTGCGCGCAAACATGATCAACAGGAACACCACTACGACGATCGCGACGATGGCTCCGGCCATTGCCCCTCCTCTTATTCGCTGACGAGCGCCGTGGCGCCCTTGATCTGTACGACCTGTACGCGAGTGCCGGCCTCGATCACCTGATCATCGTCATAGGACCGGGCGGTCCAGATCTCGCCGCCAATCTTCACGCATCCGACGCCCTCGGCGTTGGCGATCCGCTCGAGCACGGTCGCGTCGCCGCCGACCAGAGCGGCCGAGCCGGTCCTGATGTGAGGCGGGGTCTGCATGTGCGATCGTGCGATCGGCCGGAGCACGGCCAGGCTGAGCACCGAGGCCAGCACGAATACGATCCACGCCACGAGCTCGCCTGCGCTCGCCGCCTCAGCGATCGCGGCCAGACCCGCTCCGATCGCGAACGGAGCCAGGAAGAAGCTAGTGGTGAGCATCTCACCGACGCCGAACACACCGGCGGCGACCACCCACAAGACCCAGCCTGACATGAGCTCCGAGCTTACCGCTGCGGGGATTCAGCGGCCATCGGCGCGCGAGACTCAGCAACAAGGCCGCGCGCGACTCAGCTGACGAGGGCGCGCGCGAACTCCTCAGCCTCGAAGGGCCGGAGATCCTCGAGCCTCTCCCCCACCCCGATCAACTTCACCGGAATGCCGAGCTCATGCGCGATGGCGAGGGCGATGCCGCCCTTGGCGGTGCCGTCGAGCTTGGTCAGCACGAGGCCGTCGACCTCGATCGTCTCCGAGAACAGCTTCGCCTGGCGCAGCCCGTTCTGCCCGGTGGTGGCGTCGACGGTCAGCAGCGTCTCGTGCGGAGCGTCAGGGATCTGCTTGGCGATCACCCGGCGCACCTTGGCCAACTCGGCCATCAGGTCATCCTGGGTATGCAGGCGCCCGGCCGTGTCGATGATGATCACGTCGGCGCCGTCACGGCGGCCGGCGTCAATCGTGTCGTAGGCCACTGATCCGGGGTCGGCGCCAGCGGGCCCCTTCACGAAGCCGACGTCGGCACGCTGGGCCCATTGCTCCAGCTGTTCAACGGCCGCCGCGCGGAAGGTGTCAGCCGCGCCGAGCACGACCTTGAGCCCGAGCTCGTTACGCAGGTGCCAGGCCAGCTTCCCGACCGTGGTCGTCTTACCGGTGCCGTTGACGCCGACCATCAGGATCACGCTTGGCTGGGGCGTCAGGTCGATCCGGTCCTCGCCGGTCTTGGCAATGCCGGCCAGCAGCTCCACCAGCCGGTCGGTCAGCGCCTCGCCGCCGGTGATCTCACCTTCCGTGGCCTCGCGCTCGAGCTGCTCGACCACCTGGGCGGTCGTGCGTGCCCCGACGTCGGCGTAGATCAACGCTTCCTCCAGCCGCTCCCAGGTCTCGTCGCTGAGGTCCTCGAACAGCGTCGCCTGGATCTCGCTGGTCAGCGCCTGGCGCGTCTTGCGCAGATTCTCCCGGAGCCTGCGGAAGCGACCTAGGCGCCGCTCCTCCGAAGCCTCGGAATCGGTCTCGCCCGACGCGCCCGCGCCAGCCGTGCCGTTGACGATGCACAGGTGCTCCCAGTCGCGAGCCATCGGCGCGCGACGTTACCAGCGCGGTGTCTGGGTGGCCGACGACGTGGTGGCTCTGAGGCATGCATGCGGTGCACCAAACCCACGACGTACGGATCGTGCCGCGGCGCGCCGGGGGCGCGGGATTAAGCTGCCTCGGCCGCCCGGGGCAGCCGGCGGGAGATCACCTTGGAGATCCCGTCGCCGCCCATCGACACGCCGTACAGCGAGTCCGCGGCCTCCATCGTGCGCTTCTGGTGGGTCACAACGATGAACTGCGCGCGCTTGGAGTACTGGCCGAGCAGCGCCAGGAAGCGGTCGATGTTCAGGTCGTCGAGCGCCGCTTCGACCTCGTCGAGGATGTAGAAGGGACACGGCTTGGCCAGGAACACCGAGAATAGGAACGCCAGCGCGGTCATCGACTTCTCGCCACCGGAGAGCAGAGACAGCCGTTTCATGTCCTTGCCGGCGGGGGTGATCTCGATCTCCACCCCCAGCAGGTCCTCCTCCTGTGCGTCCTCGGGCTCGTCGCTCTCGGCCGCGTCACGCTCGTCGCCGTCGGCCACCGGCGCGTGCTGCCCTCCGAGCACCGATGCTGGACCGCCACGCTCGGAAACCAGGCGCAAGCGCCCCCTGCCACCCGGGAACAGCTGCTCTGAGAGCTCCTCGAAGTTCCGCGCGGCCGCCTCGAAGGTCTGCTCGAACGTCTCCCTGATCTGTTGGTCGGTGTCGGCGATCAGCTTCTCCAGCTCACGCAGAGCGCTCTCGAGATCCGCGCGCTGGCGCTCGAGTTCCTCGACGTGCTCGAGCGCGTCCGCATACTCCTCCTGAGCAAGCGGGTTGACCGGGCCGAGCTGCTCGCGCCGGCGGTTCAGGCGCTCAAGCCTCGTGGTCAAAGCGTCGCGCTCCTCGTCGCCCAGAACCGACTCCGCCGGCGCCGCGTCGAGCTCGAGGCGGCCGGCAACCCGCTGCACCTCACGCGTGGCCTCCGCGACCTGGTCCCGGGCGCGTTGGGCGCGGACTTCATGGCCGGTCAGGGCCTCGTTCTCGCTCTGCAACTGCCCATGCAAGGTCGCCTCCTCCTGGGCGCACGTCCGCAGCTCGGCGGCAACGTGCTCACCCGCCTCGCGGTCGGCAGCGAGCGCGGCGCGGAACACCGCGAGACGCTCGGCGATCGCCCCGGCGGCGTCCTTAAGGGCCCCGATCACGCCGTTCACGACGGGGCCAAGCTGCTCGTCGCGGGCGATCATCGCCTCGAGCCGCCGGATGCGGGTCTCACGCTCGGTTCGCTCGCACTCGGAGCGGTCGAGCATCGACCGCTCAGCGGCGAGCTCCGCCACCAGCTGGGACCTTCGGCCGGCATTCGGTCCATCGTCCGGCGCCGCGCGCCGGCGCTCGATTCGCGATCCGATCCGCCGCTCGTCCTCGGCCGCCTCATCCCGGGCACGGACCGCGGCACGGTCTGCCGCCACGGCACGCTCGCGTTCGGCGTCGCGCTCGCTGGAGCGCTCGGTCGCCTGCTCAAGTATCCGCCGCGCGGTCTGCTCGGCCTGGACCGCATGCTCACTGGCCCGGACGAGCTCCTCGCGCCGGTTGCGTTCAGCCAGGACCCGCTCCTCGCCAACCGCGGCCGCCTGACGCAGCTCCCGGGTGGCCGCCGCCCAGACTCGGCCGCCGGCAGTGACCGCGATGCCCCGGAACGATGAGGAGATGGCCTCGATCGCCTCGACCACCCAGGCATCGGCCAGCAGCACGTGCGCCAGCGCCAGCGAGCTGCCGCGGCCACGCACGTGGTCCAGCAGCCGCTCCGCATCCGCGAGCGGCGCCGAACTTCCGCGATCCGGGTCGACACCGTCGGCGCTGACGAGAGCGCGGCCGCCGTCCGCGCCGACGCGATCGAGTAGCTCCGAGCCCGCGGCGCGATCGACCACGACCGCCGCGCTGAGCCGTCCGTCAAGGGCCGCGGCCAGCGCCAGCTCGTAGCCGGGATCGACCTCGAGCGCCTCGGATAAGGTCGCGGCCCCGCCCGGAGCGGTCGACTGAGCCCGCAGGAACTGATTGACGGCGGCGAGCTCGCCGCCGACGCGGACCGCCTCGCGCCTCGCAGCCTCGACAGAGCGCTCGGCCTCACGTACCGACTGCCTCGCCTGCTCGAGCCGCGCCTCGCTCTCCTCGCGCCGGCGCTGCGTGTGCTCGGTAACGGCGGCGCGCTCGGCGTGCTGCGCAGCTGCCGCCGTGAGCTGGGCCTCGAGTTCAGCCAGCTGGCGGGCGAGCTCTGCTTCTCGATCGTGATCGAGTGCCGCGACCTCGGTTTGCAGCGCCGAGATCCGCTGCGCGGCCTGGGGATCCGGCGCGTCCCCGGCGTGCTCGTCGCGCAGCTGCGCCAGGCTCGCCCGCCGTGCGCTCAGCCGGCTCTCCAGTCCGCCCGTGGCGTTGCGCACCGCCTCGGCCCGGTAGGCCACTCGCTCGCCCGCGGATTGGGCGACGAAGCAGCGGCGCGAGAGCTCTTCGCGCTGGGCGCTACGCGCGGCCAGCGCCTCCTCGGCCTGTTCGCGCCGTCTGGCGACGGCCTGCAGCTGACGCTCGACCTGGATCCGACGATCACGCGTCCGGGTAACTTCGGCCTGCGCCTGCTCGAGCGCCGCCAGCTGGGCGCGGAGCTCGTCGCGGGCCAGCTCCCAGCGAACCTCGAGGGTCTGGCGCTCTAGCCGGGCATGCAGCTCCGCCGCCTCGGCCTGACGCTTGAGCGGTCGCAACCGTGAGCGCGCCTCGCGCTCGACGTCGAGGGCCCGGTCGAGGTTGTCATGGGTCCGCGCGAGCTTCAGCTGCGCGCGCCGGCGGCGCTTGCGATGTTTGCCGAGACCCGCGGCCTCCTCGATCAGCAACCGCCGATCCCGCGGCTTGGAGGTCACGATCGCCTCCACGCGGCCCTGAGAGATGACCGAATGCATCTCCTTGCCGAGCCCGGTGTCGGACAGCACCTCGATCACGTCGATGAGCCGGCAGCGCGCGCCGGCCAGCCGGTATTCGCCCTCACCGTTACGATCCAGACGGCGGAAGATCGAGACCTCCGATGAACCGAGCGCGAGCGTCCCCTCGCTGTCGTCGAGTACGAGCTCGACTTCAGCGCTGCGGCCGGCCTGGCGTCCCGGCGCGCCGCCGAAGATCACATCCTGCATCGACTGACCGCGCACCGCCATCGGCGACTGCTCTCCGAGCGCCCACAGCACCGCATCGGTCACGTTGGACTTCCCTGAGCCGTTGGGCCCGACGATCACGCTGACGCCGGGACCGAACTCGAGCCGCGTCCGATCCGGAAACGATTTGAAGCCCTTGAGCGTGATCGATTTCAGATACACGCGCCGTGCCTCATTCGAGCGCCTCGAGCGCTGCCTGCGCGGCCTCTTGCTCGGCGTCCTTCTTGCTGCGCCCCGTGCCGCGCCCGACCTCGGTGCCGGCGATCGTGGCGCTGATCGAGAAGGTCCGGTTGTGCGGAGGCCCCTGCTCCTCCACCACCTCGTAGCTGACCAGCACTCCGCGGCGTGCCAGGCGCTCCTGTAGCGCCGACTTGTAGTCGACGGGATGCTCGAGCGAGTCCTCGATCTCCGGAGCGAACGCCTCGACCACCGCAGCGGCGGTGGTCTCGTAGCCGAACGCCAGATAGCAGGCTCCGATCACCGCCTCGATCACCGAGGCGAGCACCCGCTCGGTGCCGATCAGCCCCTCCACGCTGGAGGTCGCGCTGGCCGGCGCCGCGGCGGTCAGGAGCTCTGGCAGCCCCAGCCGGTCGGCCACCGTCCGGCAGGATTTGCCCGATACCGCCTGAGCCCGAATCTTGGTCAGCCGTCCGGCGCCGAAGCGATCCGCCTCGAGCCGGGGATAGAGGTGCGCGGTGACCGCCAGCGCCAGCACGCTGTCGCCCAGGAAGGCCAGCCGTTCGTAGGAATCCGAGCGCCGGACGGTCCACGAGGCGTGGGTGAGCACCGACGCGGCGAGGTCCGGCGGAAGCCGCACCATCAGATCGCGCAACCGTGCTTCGCCACGTCCGGCGGCACGCAGCCACGGCCCGATTCTGCCGCGGGCCTCTTCCGGCTCCGCGCCGGCCAGCTCGCGCTCTCCGCTCACTCAGGGTCAGGGCCTTGGCTCGCGGTCGCCGACTGGCGCTGCGGGGCGTCACTGGCGAGCACGAACTCAACCGCTTGGCCGACGGTCAGGATCTTCGCCGCCTCCTCATCAGAGATCTTCACGCCGTAGCTGTCCTCCAACTCCTGGATGAGTGTGTAGAGATCGAGGGAGTCGGCCTCCAGATCCTCGCGGAACCGGGTGGACTCCTGAATCCTCGGCGGGTCCACTTCCAGCTCATCGGCCAGGTGCGCTCGAATCAGTGAGAAGACCTGCTCGCGCTTCATTGACCGGACACCGTAACCGTCGGTTCGGACGAGCCGGGAGCCGGCGCGCCGTCCGAGCCCGTCCGCGGAGGACGTAGGGCGCCCGCATGAAGCAGCGCCTCACGGGTCCGCGCGATCACGTCCTCCTGCACCCCCTTGGCAGCGACCTCGATCGCGCGCTGGAAGCCGCGCCGAGTGAACCGCCCGTGGGCGACCACGCCAAGCTGGCGCAGCCCGAGCATGTACGCCCCGCCGGGGCTCTCCGGATCCATCTCCTGGCGCAGCCCGCGGACCGCCGGCGCTAGCAGGAGGCCTCCGAGCTTGGCGCGTGGAGAGCTCATCGCAGTCTCCCGGACCGCGCGCAACGTCCGGCCGGACACCCCCTCGATCAGCTTCAGCGTGATGTTGCCGGTGAAGCCGTCCATCACGACAACGTCGGCGACTCCTTCCGTGACTTGGGTTCCCTCGATGTTGCCGATGAAGTTGAGTCCTGTGCCGCCCTCACCGGCCAGTTGCTCGTGGACGACGATCAGCTCAGGCGTCCCCTTGCCGGGTTCCTCGCCGTTGGAGAGCAACGCCACCCGGGGGGACTCGGTCCCCATCACCGCCTTGGCGAACGCAGAACCCATGTGGGCAAACTGCACGAGATGCTCGGGCCGGCAGGTGACGTTGGCCCCGACATCGAGCAGCAGCACCGGTGAGGAGCCGGGCATCGGCACGGGCAGGGCCAGTGCTGGCCGGTAGATCCCGTGGTCGCGGCGAAGATTGAACAGGCCGGCGGCGAGCGCCGACCCGGTCGAGCCCCCGGAAACGAGGGCCTGGGCGCGACCATCGGCCACGGCGCGCGCGGCCTGGACGATCGAGGCGTCCGGGGTTGAGCGCACGGCAAAGGCGGGATCGGCCGCTTTGGCGATCGAAATCGGTGCGTCGACGACCTCGACATTGCCTGAGACCGAGCCGATCTGCTCGGCGGGACCGAACAAGATGACCTTGATTTCGCCGGAGGCGACTGCGGCCGCGGCTCCGGCCGCTACCTCTCCGGGACCAAGGTCCGCCCCGCCCGCATCGACGGCAACCGTGAGCACGAAAGCTCGGTCAGTCGGTGTGCTCGCCGGCCTGCGCGATGACTTCGCGCCCCTTGTAACTGCCGCAGGTCGGGCAAACCCGATGCGGAAGCCGAGGGCTGTGGCACGTCGGGCATGCGTTGTAGGCCGGCTTCGTCAGCTTGTGCTGAGCACGGCGCTGAGCGGTACGGGCGTGCGACTGCTTCTGCTTGGGGACAGCCATGGGGGCGGAGGCTAGCAGGGGCGCGGGCACGTCCACGTCTGCCCTCTCGCCTTCTCGACGCTAGTCGAAGCGAAGCTCAGACAGCTTGGCCCAGCGGGCGTCGGGCTCACGCTCATGATGATGGTCGGCGCCGGCCGTGTTCAGATTGGCGCCGCAGCGGGGGCAAAGCCCCGCGCAGTCCGCGCGGCACAGGACCTTGGCCGGCAGCGCGAGCGCGAGTGCGTCCCGGGCCCACGCGCGAAGGTCGAGCACGCCGCGCTCCACGTACGGAGAGTCGAGCTCGTCGGTTTCCCCCGGTTGGGAGACTTCGAGCGCATCGACCTGATAACTCGGCCTGGCCGCCGCCAGACAGCGCATGCAGGGGCCGGCAAGGGCGCCTGAGAACCGCAGCCGCAGCGCGTATCCGTCGCCCGTGGTGCGCGAGATGTCGAGATTTACCGCCACCAGCGCGGGGTCGACCGCGTAGGGCTCAGCTCCGAGCGTGAAGGGGTCGAGCTCGACCGAGAGCTCGACGTGACGGCCCTCGCCAGCGGTGAGGCGAAGCGCCCCCAGATCGAAGAGATCAGTCCTCAGGGGCATGCCTCAAGGGTAGCGAGGGACCTCGGCTCCGATTACGGCTGCGCCAGCTCCCGCTTGACGATCTTCCCAGTGGCATTGCGGGGCAGCGCCTCGACGAACCGGACCTCGCGGGGAACCTTGAAAGCGGCCAGACGTCTACGCACGTGGTCCTTGAGCTGCTGCTCGGTCAGCGACACCCCCGGGGCCAGCGTGACGAACGCTCGCAGCCGTTGCCCGAACTGGTCATCGGGCACGCCGACGACCGCCACTTCGCGAACGCCGGGAACCGCGGCCAGGGTCTCCTCGACCTCGCCCGGAAACACGTTCTCACCCCCGGAGACGATCATGTCGTCGTCGCGTC
>CAXMLR010000561.1:0-2247 GCA_964194275.1 uncultured Solirubrobacterales bacterium | reverse complement strand
GCCTGGCGGATCCACCAGGTAGCGTAGGTGGAGAACTTGAAGCCCTTGCGGTAGTCGAACTTCTCCGCTGCGCGGACCAGGCCGAGCGTTCCTTCCTGGATCAGGTCGAGGAAGGGCAGGCCTTGGTTGCGGTAGTTCTTGGCGATCGACACGACCAACCGGAGGTTGGACTCGACCATCTTCTGCTTGGCATCGAGATCACCGCGCTCGATGCGCTTGGCCAGATCCACCTCTTCCTGAGCCGTCAGCAGGCGCACCTTGCCGATGTCCTTCAGGAACAGCTGAAGCGAATCGGTCGTCATGTCCGGCTTCAGGTCGAGCGCCGTCTTGGCCTTGCGCCGCCCGCGCTTGTCGGGTGCACGCTCCACGTCGGCTGCGGCGAGCGCCGGGTCAACCTCTTCGACGAGCTCGATCTCCGCCTTCTCGAGGAACCCGTGCAGTTCTTCGACGTCGGCTTCGTCGAGATCGAGCTCGGATACCGCCGTCGCGATGTCGGCGTAGGTGAGAACGCCAAGCTGCTGACCCCGATTGACGAGGCCCTTGATCTCTTCCAGTTCCTGCAGTTCCGCTACTGACATCTGATTCCGTTTCCGTCGTATGCGCCGGGGCTGGAGACACACCGGCGTAGAGGATGAGGCGAGCGGCTCCGCCCTGCGAAGGGCGTAGACCCGCTACTCAAGCATACGCGTTGAGTCTAGACGCTATATTTTCTGAAGTCAAGGCGTTCGGGCCACCGCGGCAGCTTGCTCGCTGGTGCCGTCCCACGCCGGCGCCGCATGCACGGCGTCCTGGATTAACTACCTATACGTAGAACGGACCCAGGCGTTTCAAGTTGCGGCAACATTTCCTCGTAAATCTCGTGATTTGATCGCTACAGCCCGATATCGGACCTGATCCGCCTCGCCTTCAGCACCGTATAAACCGGCGGGCGGATGTTTGGACAGTCGGCCCAAGCCAACCACCGCCCGCGGCGACACCATGGCCGTAACCGAATCCAGGACAAAGGCGGAAGTTCCAATGAGCCCAGAACGAACCCGTGCCTATCGACAAGTCGTCAACACACTGCGTGAGTTGGGACCGAGCAAGCTGCAGCCGGCCGAGCAGGATCGGATCCGCGACGCTGCTGACAATCTCATATTCAGCTCCGAGCTGACCCATGACGAAACCGCGCGGGAAGCGCTCGACGACGTCGAGAGCTTGTGTCGCGATCTCGTGGACAACGGCCGCTGGGAGCCGGTGACGGCACACCGCCTCGCGGCCGACGTCGCCCGCTGCGGTCCCGAGCGCGAGACCGAGCTGGCCGCCTGAGGTCTGCTCCCTGAAACGGCGGGGCGGATTCGCTCGCGCCGGTGGCCCGCATGGCGCCGACCGACGCCGGGCACGGCCGTGCGCGATCATGTGCGGATGAGCGACGAACCGCCTTCAGACGTCCTCGGGCATCTTCCCCGCACCCGACCGCACCGACGTAGCGACAAACGCGGCGCACGGCCGGCAACATCCCCGGTCGCCGACGCGGCCACTCGCGCCCCCTCCATCCCCTCGGCCGCCAACTCACTCGCCGCCGAGGCTCCTGCCAGCGCCGTGATCCCGGCGAAGCCAAAGGCCAGTCCTAAGGCAAAGGCCAGTCCTAAGGCAAAGGCCAGCCCCAGGGCCCGCCCCAAGGCAAAGACCAAGGCGACTCCGAAGACGAAGCCTGCCGCCCAGGCTGCGCCGCGACGTAAGCCGCTGCGACAGCCGGCCCAGCCGGCGGGAGCGCCGTCCTCGCGCTTGCGTGCGGAGGCGGCCACGGGTGGTGCCTCCCGATCCGTTGGCGCCGGGGCACGCGAGCCGGCAACCGGCAGCGCGTCCACGTCCGCCGCCGCGGGCGGCACGCGCAGGCCCGCCGCCGTCGGCCAGCGCAAGCCCGCCGCCGACCGCGGGGCCGAGCTCCGCCGCAACAAACCCCCGACACGCACCGACGTGCTCGGCACCGCGGTTCAGGCCGCCGCCGAACTGGCGGAGATCGGACTGTCCGTCGGCGCCCGTGCGATCCGCCGAGCCGTTTCCCGGTTGCCCCGCCCGTAGCGGCCGGAATACGCCGCGAGCAGAGTTTCGTATACTCCGGCCCACTTTCGTGCCGAGCGATCGTCTGTCAGCAGCCGATCGGCGGGGGAACCACTTGCGGATCGCAAGATCCGCGGGGGCGAATCGGTCCCGCTGAGGACCGTAGCGCTCAACTAGCGCGAGCCCGTCAGCTCACCCCGTAGG
>CAXMLR010000560.1:0-4588 GCA_964194275.1 uncultured Solirubrobacterales bacterium | reverse complement strand
AAACACAGCGAATCGGACAGAACCCTGCCGCGCCCCAGGTCGCCGCACGGCGCCACGGAAGGGTCTTTTCAAGCGTGATCAGCGCGGCGACGAACGCCATCCACGTCAGACTCATCACTCCGAGAGCAAACAGAGCTGCCATTAGCGCCCAGCAACAGCCCGAGCACCAGCCGCGCGGCCAAACGCTCGACAATCCTCATGCTTCATCACAGGCGGGCGCGAGCGCACCGCGAATGACTTCGGCGACCTCCTCCTCACCGCCGGCTTCGCCGCACCGCCGTCGTCAAGACCGCCGGCCCGATGCGGATCGTCGAAGCGATCGCCACGTGAGCGAGCGACACAATGCCGCCGGTGCTGCCGATCGGGAGCCGGAACGGCAGCTGTGACTGCACGGGTCGGGACGGGCCACGGACGAATTGCGTTGTCCGTGATCACTCACGGAGGGGTGGGTGAGACTTGGGACGGACCGCGGCCGCTGCGCGGACCGCGGCGATGCGCGGTCCGCGCACGACTTCACTGGAGGATCCTGCGATGGCAGGCCTTTGGGGGCTTAGGCGGCGGTAACTGGGTCGCGGCTGTTGGCCTGGGGGTCGACGCTCTCAATTGTCTTGGTGTCAGGGTGGGCGCCGACGTTGATCTGGACGGTCTTGGGTTTCTTCTGCTCGGGCTTGAGGATGCGGATCTCGAGCACCCCGCGGTCGAAGTGAGCGTCGACGCCGTCGGGGTCGACGCCAGCGGGGAGCGTCAGCGACCGGGAGAAGCTGCCGAACGCGCGCTCGAGTTGGTAATAGCCCTCCTGCTCCTGTTCGCGCTCGGCCTTGCGCTCGCCACTGATGGTGAGAACGTTGTCCTCGAGTTGGACGTTTACGTCGCCGTCGGAGAGCCCGGGGAGATCAGCGCGCAGGACGTAGTGGTCGGCGGTCTCGGCGAGGTCCATTGGCGGCAGCCAGCGCCGCATCGTGCCGTTGCCGCGCCCGGTCTGGTTGGGCTGATCGAAGAAGGTGTTGAAGAGCCGGTTCATCTCGTTCTGAATGGTGTTGAGCTCGGCGACCGGCTCCCAGCGAATCAGTGCCATGCGACCCTCCTTTTGGGAAAAGCCAGGTTGGTTTGCCTTGCACCACGGTCAATAGATCTCAGTCGCCTCCAGTCAAGTCTTTAATCCCGCAACAACGGGCGTGGCGTAGTTGTGTGCACCGCGCTCGCCAGCGCGGGAGCGCTCCGGGGGGCGGACCTGCTCGTAATGTCGCCCGGGTGTTGGTGTTGCTGATGCCGGCCGCGTCAACTCTCGGTTACGGTCGCCGGTGTCGGGGGGACCGGTTCGTGGCAGCGCGGAGCTTGCCGAGCGCGCGATTCTCGATCTGACGCACGCGCTCACCGGACAGGCCGATCCGCTCGCCGATCTCTCTGAGGGACTGCTCGTCGCCGTCGAGTCCGTAGCGTGCGCGGAGGATCGCACGCTCGCGCTCGTTGAGGCTACCGAGCAGCGCCCCGACCTGTTCAATCTCTGAGTGATCCAGCAGCTGCTCGTAGGCGTCCTCAGCGAGCGGATCGGCGAGCAACTCGCCGAACGCGCCCAGCTCACCGTCGGCGCCCTTGACCGGCTCGTCCATCGATTGCGGGATCCGTTCGAGCGCGAGCAGGTCGCCGACCTGCCCGTGGGTAAGGCCGGTGTCGGTCGCGAGCTGATGGCCGGTCGGCTCGTGCCCGTGCCGTTGGAGATACTCGCTGTGCGCGCGCTTGAGCTGCGCGAGGTGACGGAGCGCGCGATCCGAAACCACCATCGGCCGGGCCAGCTCGGCGATCAGCTGCTGCATCGCCTGGCGCACCCACCAAGTCGCGTATCCCCAGAACGGGACTCCCAGAGTCGGGTCGTAGCGCTCGACGGCGCGTAGCAGCCCGACCACCCCCTCCTGCATCAGCTCCACGCGGGTGATCGACGGAGAACCGCGGTACACACGCGCGACCCCGGCGATTAGGGGCAGGAACGCCTCGACGAGTTCCTCCCTCGCGCCACGGTCACCGTCCTTGGCTGCTCGCACGAGGCGCCGTTCGGTCGCGATCGGCAATCGCGGCCGTTCTCCGAGCTCCCGCAGATGGGCGGCTGAACTGGTGGGCCCGTCGAGCTGGCCGCGCCTCAGATCGGTCGCGAGCCGCTGATCGAGAGCCCGCGCGTCGAGCGACTCGGTCTCGATCGCTTCGCTGTCGTGTTGGCTGAAGCGATCGGCGTCGGCGGACATCTCAAGCTGCGCGACAGTATCGAGCGCGCCGCCCTCCTCTGAGTCAGCGAGCAAGGTGGCGAGCCGCTGTTTCTGCACGATACTGATCTCGCTGCTCATGGCACCGGGCGGGCGATGGGCCGATCAGTCGGCGAGGCGGGCGCGTGGCAGCACGACCGCGCGGCGCACGGGCGGGCCGAGACTACGGCGCACCCACGCGATACGCCACCGGCGACGGGCGGACATTCGGCGTTTCACCTCCTTTCCGAGACTTTGCCACGCGGCTCGCAGAGAACACAAGGGAAGCATGGGTGCGAGCCCGGGGCCCCCCTTGAGCCCTCTACTCGAGGCGGTGGGTCGCTGACACAGCCAACCCCGCAACCAGCTGCGGGCCCCGAGCTCCACCTGACAGATGAGCCGCTCCTGTTATGTCTAAGAACCTCTGGCAGCATAGATAGGCCGCTCGAGCCTCCCGTCAAGACCATGTCATGTGACGTTCGGTGGAATTCGCGGACATGCCCGATTCAGCCCGCCGTCACTCCACCTCGGGATGCGCTCCCCGCCAGTCCCCTACGAACCATTACGACTCGCCGCTCGTAGTTGGAATCAAACTGAAACAAGAACCATCAGAACGACAACCCCGGTGTCACGCAAACCGGGGCAGGTCCACGCGGCGCGCTTCCCCTACGTCGCCCATTGAGCGGTCGGCGGCGGGCTGTCGCTCTACCCCCATCGACGGTGAAAGCGCAGTTGCTGGCGGATGTCGTATCGGCCCGGTGCAGTCGACTCGGGCACCCGCGCGTGACCGGACTTAGGATCGCGGTCGTGGCCGAACCGGGCGTCATTGCAGAGACTGAGCGGGTCGTGCTTCGACCTTGGCGGCTTGATGAGGCTGCCCGTTTCTTTGACATGCACCGCCGGGTCAAAGTCGCGCGCTGGATCGGAGGTCGGCCGATGGCCGACCTCGCCGAGGCGGCGCCGTTGATCCAAAGTGTGCTGGCCCGGCTCGCCGGCGATCCCCGGTTCGGCTCGTGGGCGGTCGTGGAACGCGCGACCGGTGTGCCGGCGGGGTCAGTCCTGCTTAAGCCCCTGCCCAAGGGGACCGGCGAGATCGAGATCGGATGGCACCTGCATCCCGATAGCTGGGGGCGTGGACTGGCCACCGAGGCCGCTCAGGCATTGATGACGCGCGGCTTCGGGCTTGGGCTCGCCGAAATCTGGGCCGTGACCCACCCCGAGAACCACCGATCCGCACGGGTGTGCGAGAAGCTCGGGATGCGTCTGCTTGGCATCACGCACCGCTGGTATGACGATCCGTCGCGGATGTATTGGATCGGCGCGGGCGAGGATTGCCAACCGACTATCGCCCCCGACGATCCGCAACACGGCTGACCCAGGACACTCGCGCGAGACCCCTGCCCTGTTGACCGAACGTTTGCGGCTCTTGCCGACCGTACCCGGCGCGGCGTGCTCGAGCGCCTTGGCGAGGGCAGCGCGTCGATCAGCGAACTTGCGAGACCCTGCGACAAGTCGTTGACCGGCTGAAGAAGCACATCCACGTGCTGGAGGAAGCGCAGCTCGTGACAACTGAGAAAGTCGGACGGGTCCGCCGCTGCACGCTCGTGCCCTACGCATTTGAGGGCATCAGCGCCTGGCTGGCGCGACTCGACCGCTTTGCGCAGGTCGTCGAACGCACCAAGGGAGAACAATGAACACGACGTCGTCACCACCCCAAACGAACTCGAGATCCGCGTCGAGCGGGTCTTCGACGCGCCGCCCGCACACGTCTACTCCGTCTGGACCGACCCGAAGCTCATCCCGGAATGGTGGGGGGAGGGCACCGTGGTCGAGGAGATGGACGTCCGTCCGGGCGGCAACTACCGGTTTCGCACCGCCAGCGGTGTCGTCGAGGGAGCGTTTCGTGAAGTCCAGCCACCCAAGCGGCTGGTACAGACGTTTCAAAATCATGTGCAGACGCTCGAATTCGAGGACCTTGGCGAGCAAACAAAGCTGACTCAGACGATGCGCTGCGAGACGTCTCAACAGCGCGACATGACGATGCAGTACGGCGTAGAGACCGGAGCGAAGGCCGGCCACAAGCGGGTCGACGCGCTGCTGAGGCGGCTACCGCTTGAGGTGTGACCGCGAGCGATGATCCACGAGAGGAAACGAGATCGATGAAGACGATGACATGTAGACAGCTGGGCGGCCCCTGCGACGCCGCGCACCAAGGACAGACCGTGGACGAGATCGTCAAGACGCAAGACGGACACCTCAGAGAGATCGTTGCGCAGGGCGATTCAGCGCACGACCAGGCTCTGAAGGAGATGAAAGGCCGGTGGAAGCATCCCGTTTCGGGGATGGGCTGGTAC
>CAXMLR010000559.1:0-7762 GCA_964194275.1 uncultured Solirubrobacterales bacterium | reverse complement strand
CGGGCGGCGGCGCGAACCGGCTGGCGGGCGGGGCCGGAGAGGCGGCTGTTAGTAGGTCTTGCCCGCGACCTTCGCGACGAACGCGGAGACAGCCTGGGCGTCTTGGCCCTGCACGATCTGGGCGGGCATGACGCCCTGACCCAGACACGACTGTGCGCTATTAGCCGGTGGGTTCTGCAGGCACCCGTTGTTGATCGTGTTGTAGACCAGCGAATACGGCGGCTTCAGCATGTCGAGGTTCGGCCCGACCTTGCCGACCGCACTGGCGGCGGCGAGAGTGTGACACACGCCACAGTTCTCCCCGAACAACACCCGGCCGCGCTTCTCCGCAGTGGTGAGCTTGATCCCGCCGACCTGGTTGCTCGCGTTGGCGTGGTTGCCGCTCAGAAACGTGACCGGTAACGCGATCCCGAAGCCGAGATAGAGAATCGCGAAGATCAGCCCGGCCGCCTTCCGTCCGCCGCGCGACTGCGATTGGAGCGCCGCCCGAGCGCCGCCGATCCCCCCGCGCGCGGCGACGAAGAACAGAACGAACGCGAGCAGAACCCAGAAGGCGAGGAACAGAATCGTGGCGAGCACGGCGCGCGCACCTTATCGCGCGAGCGGGCCGGATGGGTCGGTGATCGCCTCGGCGAAGCGGGCTCAATGGCGCCTCCCGGAAGCAAAGCTCATCACCGGGGGCGCAACGGCGCGGAAGTCCTCGGCCTCGGTCGCCGCTTTCTGGGCCTCGCCCGCGGCCCGCTGCTCGGCCAGGCCGCGGCGCACCTGCTCGTCCAGCATCGAGAAATCCTTGACCTCGGCCAGCAGCCGGTCCGGCGCCGCGATCGAGCCCACCTGATCGACCAGCACATTGATCACCCCGCCGCCGGCGGCGAAGCGCTCGAGCTTCCCTTCCACCATCATCAGCGGCTCGGTTCTCACGGTCAAACGATTGCGTTCATAGACCTGTGCGGGAACGATCAGGTTGATGGTTCCGAACTCGTCCTCGAGTAACACGAACACAACTCCGTTTGCCGTACCGGGCCGCTGGCGCGCGACCACGAGCCCCCCTACCTTCACCCGGGTGCCGTGCTTGAGCAGCTCAAGCTCCCGGCTGGTCGCCGCCTGCGGCGCCAGACGGTCACGCAGCAACGCCAGCGGATGGGTGTCCACGGTCAGCCCCGTCGTTCCGTAGTCGGCCAGCATCGATTCCCAATTCGACAATCTCCGCAGCTCTGGCGGGGCCGGCAGATCCAGCGGGAGCGCCAGTTGGGTCCCGCCGGGAACATTGCGCCCCGGCGTGGCCACCCCGAGCTGCCACAGAGCGATCCGCCGAGCGGAGCCCCGTGCACCGCCCGGGGTAGGGACCTCCCGGCCCTCGCCCCGGGAATCGCCGGCACGATCCTCGACCAGGACATCACAGGCTCCCGACCAAGCCAGCAGCTCGAGGGCGGGAGCGCCCGCCCCGGCACGTGAGGCGAGATCCGAAAGGCTGCGAAAACGACCACCCTCCTCGCGCGCGGCCACGAGCTGTCGAACATCCTGCTCGCGCACGCCACGCACGTAGCCCAACCCGATTCGCACCGGACCGCGAACCGGATCCTCGCCGCCCTCGATCTCCATGCCGCATTCGGCCCCGCTCTGATTCACATCCGGTGCCCGCACCTCGATCTGCCGCCGCTGAGCCTCGTGAACCAGCGCATCAGGCGGATAGAAGCCCATCGGCTGCTCATTGAGCAGCGCACAGAGGAATTCCGGACCGTAGTGAACCCGCAACCAGGTCGATTGGTAGGCGAGCAATCCGAACGCAGCTCCATGGGCTTTGGGAAAGCCGAAGCCGGAGAATCCCCGGACCATCGAGAACACCCGCTCGGCCGTGGGCTCGTCAACCCTGTGCAAGCGCTGAGCGCCGGCGACAAAGCGCCGGTGGTAGGCCTCGATCGCCGCCTCCGAGCGCTTCCGGCTCATCGCTCGCCGCAGACCTTCGGCCTCCCCGACGGAGAAGCCGGCGAACGCGATCGCGACCTCGAGCACCTGATCCTGGAAGATGATCGTGCCGAGCGTCTCCCGCATGACCGGCTCCAGCGAGGGATGCTCGTAGGGAATCTCGTAGCTTGGGTCCAGACGCAATCGTTGCCGGCGCTCGATGTAGGGGTTGACCGCTCCCCCTTGGATTGGACCGGGACGCACGATCGCCACCTGGATCGTGATGTCCTGGAGATTCTCCGGGCGGGTGCGGCGCAGCGAAGCCATCTGGGCCCGGCTTTCGATCTGGAAGACACCGGTGGTATCCGCCTCTTGGATGCACTCGTAGGTCTCCGGGTCGTCGTACGGGATGCGCGAGAGATCGATCCGCTCCCCGCGAGTACGGGCGATCAGCTCCACCGAGCGCTCGACCGCCGAGAGCATCCCCAGCCCGAGCAGGTCGATCTTCAGAAACCCTGCATCCGAGCAGGAATCCTTGTCCCACTGCACGATCTGGCGCCCCTCCATCGCCGCCGGCACGATCGGACAGCAATCGATCAGCGGCCGGGTTGCGACGATCATCCCTCCCGAGTGCTGAGAAAGGTGGCGTGGCAGCCCGTGCGCTTCTGCGGCCAAGCGTGCCAACCATGCCCACCGACTGCTGCCTCCCCGGCGTTCAGCAGCGCCGATCGAGGTGCCCGTGGCGAGTGATTCCAGGCCAAAAGCGCTGTCGATGTCCCTGCTCACCTCGCGGGCATCCCACCCTTCGCTGCCCCGCGCCACCCGTTCGAGCTCGCCGGGTGCAAGCCCGAGCGCCTTTCCCAGCTCTCGGATCGCCCCGCGCGCGCGGTAAGTAGGGAATGCCGCCACAAGCGCCGAGCGATCCTGCCCGTAGCGCTCGTGGATGCGAGGTATCAGGGTCTCCCTGATGTCCCTCGGAAAGTCGAGATCGATATCGGGCAGGGAAGTCAGCTCCTCGTTGAGGAAGCGCCCGATCATCAGCTCGTTGGCGATCGGATCGACGTGGGAGAGGCCGGTCAGATAGCAGACGATCGAGGAGACACTGGAGCCACGGCCGCGGCCGGGCGGCAGCAGTGCCCGCGCCGTGTCCGGCCCCCGCACCTCCACCGCCACCTCACGTGCCAACTCGAGCAGGTCGTGATGGAGTAAGAAGAAGCCCGGGAGCTTCAGAGCCTCGATGATCCGCAGCTCCTCCTCCAGCCGCGAACCGGCCAGGTCCCGCAGGGGGCCCGGCGCCTGCACATAGCGCTCCTGGACCCGCGTGTGGCACAGCTCGGCCAGCTTGCGCATCGCTCCGTCGTCCTCCGCCCCCGGATACCTGTAGCCCAGGTCGCTGCCCAGGTCGAAGTGCAGGCTGTCTGCCACCCTCACCGTCTCTGCGACCGCGTCCGGATATTCGGGAAAGCGCGCGGCCATCGCCGCCGGCGCGGCGAGCACGTGGCTGAAGTTGCCACGCCGCTCCGGCTCTGAGGCATCGAGCGTGGAGTGCAACCGGATCGCGACGAGCGCGTCCTGCAGCGGTGCCCTGGAGCGCGCATGCGCATGGACGTTGCCGCTGGCCACGCAGCGGGCACCGAGGCGCCGAGCGAGTTCGGCGAGCCGTCGATTGCGGGCCCGGTCATCGCGTAGAAACGGACGTTGAAGCTCGATTCTCAGCCGCTCGCATCCGAAGGCATCGAACAGGCGCCGGAGCGTGGACTCGTCGTGAACGCCGCGCAGCGCGCACCCGCTCAGGCAGATCAGGCCTTCGGCATGCTCAAGCACCACGCCGAGCTCTACGAACGCCTGCGATGGAGAACCGGGCTTCTCTCGCGTGTGCGCGTGGGCATGGGTCAGGATCCGGCACAGGTTCGCCCACCCCTGCGCGTCCTGGACAAGCAAGGTCAGATGACGCCCATCCGATAGATCGACCTCGGCTCCATGGACCGGGCGCACCCCGAGCGCCCGCGCTGAGACAGCGAACTCCATCGAACCGGAGACCGAGTTGTGATCGGTCAGAGCCAGAGTCTCGTATCCCAGCTCCGCTGCCGCTGCCACGAGCTCATCCGGCAGCGAGGCGCCGTCGAGAAAGGAAAAGGCAGAGTGGCAGTGGAGCTCCACGTATGACACGAACGTATGTTCGCACGAGACGCGGACGGATGCGCCCCCCGGGAGCGGCGGAAGATCGCGGCGAGCGAGCCGACGGGCGGCCGGCCAGGGGGCTACGGACTGCGTTCAGGGTGGCGCGGCAGGCCGTCGTCGGGAAGCGACTCCCAGGAGACGGCGTAGGCAACGAACTGGCGGTGGGCCGGCCGGATCCCCGGATCGCAATCAAGCGCGCCCAACCTCACGCCCACCTGGTCTGGATCGTCCGGTGAGCGGCTGAACAACGCCGAGCCGCAGTCTCCACAGAACCATTTCTCCCAGCCCCCTTCGGGCTTCCACGCGCGCATTCGGTCCTCGCCGGTCAGGATCTGCAGGGAACCGGGGTGCGCTCGCCCGTTGGCGGAGGCGCCGGTCCCGCTCCTTCGCTGACAGCGCGTGCAGTGGCAGTAGCTGGCGCTGGTCAACGGCTCGGTGAGCTCAAAGCGCACGGCCCCGCAGCCGCAGCCGCCGGTCAAGTGCGCGCTCATGCCACCTGCGCCAAGTCGCGCTCGGGCTCGATCTGCCAGCGCCGCGCCACCGCCTGCAGGCGCTCGTCGATCGACCAGCGGTCCGGCCGATCCTCGCCATCGTGCTCGAGACTGGCGCCCTTCAGGGCCATCGAGCCGGTGTTGTCGCCGAGCGCCCGGATCTCTGCGACGTCAGTGTCGCTCAGCCGCTGCTCCGCCGGGAGGCCCGCCAGCTCGGCGCGCTTGTCCTCGACCGGGCGGGCCCCAGTCCCGATCTCCTGGATCAAGGTCGGCACGACGCACTGCACCGGACCATGGGCCAGGTTCCATTGGCAGGCGAGCTGAATCGTGGTCAACCCGGCGCGCACGGCGTAAGGGCGGATCGCCTCGAGACGTGTTCGCCCGGCCTCGATCCATCCCGGCGGCCTGTGCGCGCGGTGATCCCGCGGCGCCAGCTCCTGACCCGGGAGGACGTCGTCGAAGAACAGCCCGCCATAGTCGACCACGCGTGTAATCACTTTCACCCCAGCTGCCGTGGCGGCGTCGAGACACAGCTCGCCGGGCCACGGCTCGAGCGGATTGAGGATGATCATCGCCCAGTCAAACGCCGCCCCGTGACGCTCTAGGCAGTCGATCAGGTCCAGCGTGAAGCCGTTCGCCGGGCCGGGAGCAACCCCGATCATCCGGGTCAGGCCGCGATCTCGCAGCGCCGCCATCCCATCCCAGACGGCCTGACTCGTGTAGCCGATCCGGTCCGGGTTGTGCAACAACAGCAGGTCGAAGTTGTCGATCCCGCAGCGCTCGAGGCTTCGCTCGGTGGCCATCTCCAGATAGTCGCCATACGAGGAGGCCTCGCGCAGCTGTGGGTCGGTGAAGCGGGGAAAGCCCCTGGCGCCGTCTCGCTGGCCTGAATAGAAGTCGTGGCCCACTGCGCCGACGACGCAGATCTGCTCACGGGGCCGGTCCGCGATGGCGCGGCCGAGCATCGAGTCGGCCTCACCGGTCCCGTAGACGTCGGCGGTGAGGACGGTTCTGATCGACTCGTCAGGCGTGATCAGCGAGATGAACCGCTCGTCGTCGAGCGGCACGCCATAGCCCATGAACCGCCCCCCGCTCCAGGTTCCGAGGGCGGCTGGTCCGGGATCGATGTGAGGCTTGGTGGCGACCATGGTCAGGAGTCTAAGACCGCTCTGGGGAGCTCGACGTGAGCGGGGAAAGCATGTGTCCTCAGCGCTGTCGCCACCACCGACCACGCCGGAGGTCGTGAAACACCACTTCGTTGCGCCCACACGTTGTGACGATCTCCCAGTACCGGCGCCGGAGCGGGCGCTCGGTCCACCAGCGATCCTCAATCAGCCACGACTCGCGCACGACATCCACCGCGCGCCCTTCGACCGCGTGGGGAGATCCATCCTCGTCGGCCGTCACCGCCACGCGCCGGGGAACGCCGAGACGCCGCGGTCCGGTCATCGCTCAGCGGTGAACCACAGTGGAGCCACTAGTGTCACGAGCTCTCGAAGGGAGCGAGGACAGCTCTGCGCTCGGGAAAGCGTGAGCCAGGATCGACCTCGAGTACACGCAGCGCCGCCTCCGGGCCAGCTGCGGCGCGAGCCTGGCGGATCGCCTCCCGCAACCGCCCGGCGCGGGCCGCGGCAGGATCTTCCAGCAGCGCCCGCTGGTCGCTCGCCGGGGGCCCGAAGCGCTCCACCGCCAGCCTGAGCTGCTCCGCCGGTGTCGGCATCATCGCCAGCCGTGGAGTCAGCGCAAGGCGCATCCGAACAGGATCGGCGAGCGCCTCTCGAAAGACCACCTGTTCACGCCATGTCCCTCCCTGCTCGACCAGCACAGACGAGAGCACAACTGCCCGGAGGGTCCTGCCGCGCCGCTCTCGCCGGGCCAGCAACCGATCGATCAGCAACCCCAACGCTCGCTCGAGTTGCATCCCCGAGACCGCTTCTGGAAGCTCGAGCGACTCCCGCAGGAACTCGGCGGCAGGACGGGGGCGCAGGGCTCCGTCGCCGCCGCAGGACAGCTCGTGTGCGAGCAGACCGCGGGCGCCGAAGCGATCAGCCAGCGCAGCCGGAGGAAGCTTCGCGAGCTCACCCAGCGTGCTCACTCCCAAGCGCTCGAGCGCATCTGGCAGATCGGCCAGGGCAGGACGTGCCCGCAGCAGGGCGACCGGCAGAGGACCCAGATACGCACGTGCTCGATCCCGAGCACCACTCCCCCGGGCCGTAGTGCCCGGCACGATCTCCGGCCGGCGGACCCGTGCTTTGGTGGCTGCCGCCACGGCGGCAAACCGCGATGAGGCCACACCAAAGCGAGCCGGCGTTCGCAGTGATCTCCGCGCGGCCGCCAGCACCCCCTCGATCCCGCCATGCAGACGCAGGAGGCCAGCGGCGTCAAAGCACACGAGTCCCGGACGCTCGGGCTCGACAGCGGCGCCGATCGATTCCAGCCGGACGAGCAGCCGCTCCCAGAAATCGGCCACACCGGCGGGGTCAGGCGGCACCAGCATCAGCCGGGAGCAGCGCGCGAGCGCCTCGCCGAGCCGCATGCCGGGATGGACGCCGAATGCCTCCGCGGCCAGAGATGTCTCCCCAATCTGCTGAATACCGCCCGGCTCAGGGGCAAGGGCGGCCGGCACCTGCATCAATCCGGCTCGGTCACCCGCAGCGATCGTGAGTTGGAAGCGAGGCAGCAGGACGCAGACGACGAGGGACATGAGCGAACGTATGTTCGCATGGGACACGGATGAGCGCAACAGCGAAACGTGACAATCGCCAGATACCTTCGAAAACAAGAGCGGTGGTACGGTGCGAGGCAATGGTGCCGCCCAACCTCGCGGACATCGCCTTCCGGGGTGTCAAGACGCTGCGTGCCTTCGGCCAGCGGATTCCAGCGGCCGGCGGCGTGCTCGCCCAGTCCCTGTCGGGCGTGGTCGAGGGCCGCAAGGTGATGATCACCGGCGCATCTCAGGGCATCGGGCGGGCCACGGCGCTGCAGCTCGGACGGGCCGGCGCAGACGTCCTACTGGTGGCGCGCACCCAGGAGAAGCTCGAGGACGTAGCGCGTCAGGTGCAGGCGCTGGGCGGCGGCGCATTTGTCCACCGCTGCGACCTGACCGACCTCAAGGACATCGACCGCATGGCGGAGGATGTACTCGAGCAGCACGGGCAGGTCGACATCCTGGTCAACAACGCCGG
>CAXMLR010000558.1:0-1566 GCA_964194275.1 uncultured Solirubrobacterales bacterium | reverse complement strand
GGGCGATGGTCTGCTCGGTCACCGAGGGTGAGGACAAGCCGATGAAGTACCCGCTGATGTTCCGCACCTGCGAGGTCGTCGTGATCAACAAGATCGACCTGCTGCCACACCTGGACTTCGATCTCGACAAGTTTCTCTACTACCTGGATCAGGTGAATCCCGGGGCCCAGCGGATGCTGGTCAGCGCTCGCACGGGCGAGGGAGTCCACGCGTGGCGGGAGTGGTTGCTGGCCGTCTCCGAGCGAGAGCAGGCGCTCGCTTGACGCAGGCGGCGATCACCCCCGCAGGCGCCGCCGGCCTGGAGACGCTGCTGGCGCAGCGGACCGAGGCCAACCAGCGCTTCTTCGCCGAGGAGTCGGAGCGGCTGGCCCGGCTCTGTCACCTGATGGCGGAACGGTTCGCGCGCGGTGGGCGGTTGATCGCCTTCGGTCGCTCCCCGGCCGACCGCTCCGACGCGCGGCATGTGGCGGTCGAATTTGTGCATCCGGTGATCGTCGGCAAACGTGCCCTGCCGGCGATCGGGCTGGCCGGCGAAGGCGGGAACCTGCGCGCTCAGGTGGAGCTGATCGCTTGCCCCGAGGACATCGCGATCGCTTTCGGGGCCGACCGGGACGGTGGAGAGGCCGCCGCGGCGATCACGCTCGCACGGGAGCGAGGCTGCCTGACCGTGGCCTTTGCCTCGGCGGGGGCGCAATGGGAGTTCACGCCGCCCAGCGGCGACACGTATGTGGCGCAGGAACTGGTCGAAACGCTCTACCACGTGCTGTGGGAACTGGTGCATGTGTTCTTCGACCATCGCGGCCTGCTCAGCGGCCGGGACAAGCCACGCTCTCACGACGCCGGCGCCTCCAGCTTCCTCTATCCCTTCCTGGCCGAGCGTGAGGACAACCTCCAGCAGGTGCTCGAGGACGTTCGCCGCTCGGTATTGATGAAGTCCGACGAGATCGGGGCCCTGCGTACCCAGACCCTGTCCGAGAACGGTCCGGCGCTCGTCGCCGCGGCCGAGGACGTGCTGGCCAGGTTGCGCCAGGGCGGCACACTGCTCGCGCTTGGCAACGGCGGCTCGGCGACCGACGCGATGGACGTGGTCGCCGACTTCCGGACCCCCGCCGCGCCGGCCGGCTCCGGCTGGGCGGCGATCGATCTCACCGAGGACACGGGCATCATCACCGCGGTCGCCAACGACATCGGCCCGGAGGCGATCTTCTCGCGGCAGGTGATCGCCTACGGTCGCAGCGGTGACGTGCTGCTGGCGCTGTCGACGTCGGGCAACTCGGGCAACGTGATCGAGGCGCTGGCGGAAGCGCGCCGCCGCGGGCTGATGACGATCGCGATGGTGGGCTACGACGGCGGTCGGGTGTTGGCCGACGGCCTCGCTGACCATGTGATCGTGACCCGCTCCCAGCACATCCCGCGGATCCAGGAAGCGCAGGCCAGCGCTTACCACGTGCTGCGGACCCTGGTGGGGTGAGCGCCGGCACGGACCCGGCGATCCGTACCCGCGTCCGCGCCCGTGTCTCCGGGACGGTCCAGGGCGTCGGCTTCCGACCGTATGTGTACCGGCTC
>CAXMLR010000557.1:0-2806 GCA_964194275.1 uncultured Solirubrobacterales bacterium | reverse complement strand
GGCCAGGGTGATCGACCTAAGCCACGGCATCGGCCGTCACGACGTCAGGGCGGGGGCACTCCTGCTCCAAGGGGCCTTGCCCTACACGCCGGTCGGCGTCCATCTCGCCGTCGTGGACCCGGATGTCGGCGCCGAGCGGCGTGGGGTGGCTCTGCGGCTGGCCGACGGCCGGCTGCTCGTCGGACCCGACAACGGGCTCCTTTCGCCGGCAGCGGAGATCGGCGGCGGAGTGCTCGAAGCGGTGGACCTCGCACGCTCACGATTTCGCCTGCAGCCCGTCTCGGCGACCTTCCACGGTCGAGACATCTTCGCTCCGGCGGCGGCCCATCTCGCGGCGGGGGTCGCGCTGGCAGAGCTCGGCGATCCGTGCGACGCGCGTGAGCTGGTGGCGCTCGAGCTGCCACGAGCTCGGTTCGAAGCCGGCGTGCTGATCGTCCACGCCATCCGCGTCGACCGGTTCGGCAACGTGCAGCTGGACGCGATGCACGAGCAGCTGGCGCAGAGCGGCCTGAAGCTCGGGTACGGCATCGATGTGGCGAGCGCCGGGGGAGAGTCCCACCGGGCGGTCTACGTTCGGACATTCGCGGAGGTGACCAGCGGTGGCCTGCTCGTCTACGAGGACTCCTCCCGGCGTCTGGCGCTGGCGATCAGCCGTGGCGATGCGGCCTCGCGGCTGGGCATCGCGGTCGACGACGAGCTGCGACTCTCGCCGGCGTGAGCCCGCTGGGGACCCCGCGATTGCATCTGCGGCGCACCGCGTCGACGAACGAGCGCGCCCGACGGCTGGCCGGGGATGGTGCGCCGCACGGAACGCTCGTCACCGCGCACGAGCAAACCGCCGGGCGCGGACGTCAGGGCCGCAGCTGGGTAGCCCCGGCGGCCCGGGCGCTCGTGATGTCGCTGGTCCTGCACCAGCCGCGCCGGTTGCTGCCGCTGGCCGCCGGGGTCGCGGTGGCCGACGTGGCCGGGTCGCGGGCCCGGGTGAAATGGCCCAACGACGTCCTCGTCGACGGCCGTAAGGTCGCCGGCATTCTCGTCGAGGGACGCCCGCAGGAGGGTTGGGCGGTCCTCGGCATCGGATTGAACGTCGCCGTGAGGATCGAGGACTTCCCGCCTGAGCTGCAGTCGACGGCAGGAACGCTGGGCCTCGACGCCGAGCAGCTCGAGCCGACGCTCGAGCGGCTGCTGCGAGCGCTCGAGCATTGGCTGGACGCCGATGAGGAGACGGTGCTCAACGCCGTCCGCGACAAGGACGCGCTGGCGGGGAGGGAGGTCCGCTGGGCCGGTGGGGCGGGACGCGCCGAGGGCATCGACGGGGACGGCAGGCTGGTGGTGATCACCGACAGCGGTCGCGTCGCGCTCGATGCCGGTGAGGTCCACCTCGCCGGGACCGGGGGCTAGGCCGCGGCCTCGGTATCGCGCGGCGGGGGGCGTCGCGATCGTCGGGAGCGTCGGCGGGCCGCCGGCTGCAGTCGCTTGATTTCCTCCTCGTCCGAAGCGTCGTCGGAATGGTGGGGATCGTCGTCGTCTGCGTCGTCGAGGGTGTCATCGTCTGCGTCGTCGAGGGCGTCGTCGTCATCCTCGCTCCCGGGCACGTCCCGGAGATCGTGCTCGTGCTCGCGCTCGTCATCGAGTTCGACCTCTTCGATCGCGCCCAACTGGTCCTCGTCGAGCTCCAGCGGCGCGCTGACGCCGGCTCTGGCTGCGCCCGATCTCGTTCCCGATTCGCCGCCCCCGCCACCCTTGCGACGGCGCCGGCTCTTGCTCCGGCGACCCTTGGGGAAGTTGCGCAGCAGCTCACGAGCCAGCGCGGCCGGCTTGCGGGCCATGCGCGTCCGGGCGCCGCGCAGCGCCTCCTCCGCCTCCGGGGTGTGGGCGAGCGCAGCCGCCAGCAGCGCGGCGGACAGGCGCCGGTCCTCCTTGCGTGCGGCGTGCACCAGGCGCCGGGCGTTGCGGGCGTGGGCCGTGCCGCTCGAGTTGACCAGCAGGCCCAGCAGCCGCTTGGTTTCCGGCCAGCGCTGGACCGCGTATTCCTCGTGCACCTCACGGGTGTACTCGGCCATCCGCCAGATCCAGGCGTTGGCCTGATCGCGGCGCCCGATGCGGCGCTCGGCGAGAGCCTGGAGCATGATCTTGACGCCCTCGCGGCGTTCGTCGCGGGCCCAGCCGGCCATGATGTCGATCGCCGTGTCGAACGCCTCGGCGTCGCGGCTGGCGGCGATTTCCTGGAGCGCGCGCAGCCGCAGCTGCGAGGTGCGGTTGCGCTGCACGGCGGTGAGTAGGAAGCGTCGCATGAGCTCTCCACCGCGGTCGAAATGGAGCATCGCCTTGGCGCGGCGCCAGCCGTTGGGCGCCACCCGCGCGCCGGCCAGTGCTGCCCACACGTGCTGCTCGCCGTAGTCGAGGTGCTCGACCGCGATCCGCCAGAGCTCGCGCTCGAAGACCTCGGCCCGGCGGTCGGGATCGGAGCACACCGGCAGCACGCGCCGTTCGACCCGCACCCTGCGGCCGCGGCCGCGTCGGACCGGTCCGACGACGATCGCCCCGCCCCGGTAGACGTCGCGGTCGAGCAGCGAGTGGAGCGTGACCACCGGGTCGTCGTGCTTGGTCGCCGGGTGGACGAAGTCGACGACCAGCCCAGCTTCCTTGCCGGGGTGGCGGCGCGTGACGCGACCGACCCGCTGCTGGTAGATCCGCTTCGAGGCGGTCGGCGCGAGGTGGATGCAGACCGTCGCACGTGGGCTGTTCCAGCCCTCGGCAAGGAGCTGGGCGTTGATCAGGACGTCGATGCTGTCTCTTATACACA
>CAXMLR010000556.1:0-12194 GCA_964194275.1 uncultured Solirubrobacterales bacterium | reverse complement strand
AGATCGGTCTCGGCGCCGTCCTCGGTCACGAACACCTCGCCGTGCTGATACGGGGACATCGTCCCCGGGTCGACGTTGATGTACGGGTCGAACTTCTGCAGCTGAACGCTTAGCCCGCGCGCCACGAGAATGCGCCCAATCGATGCGGCGGCGATCCCCTTGCCCAGCGAGGAGACGACCCCGCCGGTGATGAAGATGAAACGGGTCTCCCCGTTGGAGTTGGTCGCGGGGCGTCGCGGGTCTTGTGCCATCGATCGATCCTCGAGTCTAGTGGACGGACCCAAGGTATCGGCGGGGGCGGACGGGAAGACGACGCTCCGATCGGGGCCCCCGGGGCGCCCGGAGCGAGGCGCTAGGCGGCGCGCAGCAGCTGACGAGCGTGCTGGCTGGCCGCCCGGTCGCCGTCGCCCGCCCCGAGCATGCGGACCAGCTCGCCGACGAGCTCGTCGTCCTTGAGGAGGCTCACCGTCGTCCGCGCCGGCAGCGTCGAGCTGTCCTTGACGATCGTGAAGTGGCGGGCCCCGAGCGCCGCCACCTGGGGCAGGTGGGTGATGCACAGGACCTGCCGGTCATCCGAGAGCTGACGCAGGTGCTCCCCGACCGCTCGGGCGGTGTGACCCCCGATCCCGGCGTCGATCTCATCGAACACGAGCAGCGGTAGGGCCGCCGCGGCGCCGTCGCCCACCCGGTCCTCGCCGACGCCGCCATGGGCGACGCTCAGCAGTGCCAGCATCACCCTGGACAGCTCCCCGCCCGAGGCCACCTCCCGCAGCGGGGCGGCCGACAGGCCGGCGTTGGGGGCGATCGAGAACTCGACCGCGTCCGCTCCGCGGGGCCCGCAGCCATCGGCCCGCGGGCGCACGTCGACCTCGAACCTCGCGTCGGGCATCGCCAGCTCGGCCAGCCGGCTCCGGACCGCGGCGGCTAGCTCGCTCGCGGCGGCACGCCGGCGCTCGGTCAGCCCGGCGGCGAGCCCTTCGAGTTCCGCACGAGCGGCCGCGAGCTCGGTTTCCGCCGCCTCCAGCGCCACGTCAGCGTTCTTAAGGTCCTCGCGCCGGGAGCGACAGCGCTCGGCGTGAGCCAGAACATCGGCGACCGAGCCGCCGTGTTTGCGCTGCAACCGGGCGAACAGCGCGAGTCGCTCTTCCACTTCCTCGAGCCGGCCCGGAGCGCCGTCGACATCCGCCAGGTAACCCTTCAGCTCGCTGGCCAGGTCCTCGGCCTCGAAGCGCAGGGCCTGCAAGCGCTCGGCCAGCGGCGCGAGCGTGGGATCCACGGCGGCGGCGTGCTCGAGCTGCTGCGCGGCCCCGGCCATGAGCTCGGCGACGCCGGTTCCGGCCTCGGGCGCGATCGCCTCTGCTCCGGCGGCGGCGGCCTGACGCAGGGTCTCGAGGTGGCGCAAGCGCTCTCGCTCCAGCGTCAGCTCGCGCTCCTCCTCCTCGGTGGGCGCCACCGCCTCGATCTCCTCGAGCTCGAACGCCAGCAGGTCCAGCTCCCGGTCCCGCGCGCCGGCGACGCCGCGCAGCTCCTGCACGCGCGCTTGGAGCCGACGGCCGGCCTCGTGGGACGCGGCGGTCCGCCCCCGCAGCTTCAGCTGGTCCGGGCCGCAGTGGGCGTCGAGGATGTCCAGCTGAGCGGCACCGAGCATCAGCTTGCGATGTTCGTGCTGGCCGTAGAAGGCCAGCATCCTCCCCCCTAGCTCACGCAGGTCCGCGACCGTGGCCGAGCGTCCGCACACGTAGGCGCGGGTGCGCCCGTCCGGCCACACCCGCCGCGCGAGCACAAGCTCCTCGGCGCCCTCCGGCAGTCGTTCGGCGAGCTCCGGCTCGAGCCCGGGCGGCATCGAGAAGACGCCCTCGACGTAGGCCTCGGCCGCACCCTCGCGGACGATCCCGTGCCGCGCCTTCCCACCCAGCAGCAGATCCAGCGCGTGGGCGAGCAGCGTCTTGCCCGCCCCGGTCTCGCCGGTGACCACGTTCAGGCCCGGCGCCAGCCGCAATTGCGCCCGCTCCATCAACAGCAAATTCTCGATGCGCAGTTCGTGCAGCACGGGCACGGTTTAGCAGGCGCGCGGGACGGATCACGGGCCCTTACTGCGCCGTGGCCAGCCTCCCGAACTTCTCGCGCAGGCGATGGTAGAACGTCGATCCGGCAATCTGTGCGAGGTGGCCCTGATCGTCGAGGAACCGGGCGACGATCTCCTCCCCGGGCGGGAGCACGCACACCGGCCGGCCGTCGACGGTGACATCGACCGGCTCCTCCCGCGAGCGATTCCCGATCCGCAGCAGGTCGTTCGGCGCGGCCACCAGCGCGCGTGCGGTCAGCGAGTGCGGCGCGATGAACGAGACGACGAATCCGGACACGCCCCAGGCCATCACCGGGCCGCCGTTGGCCAGGTTGTAGCCCGTCGACCCGGCCGGGGTGGCGACGACGAGCCCGTCGCAGCGCACGCGGCCGATCTCATCCGATCCGACCGCGTAGGACAGATCAGCGACGCGCTTACCCGGCTGGCGGTGCATCGACACGTCGTTGATGGCCAGCCAGTCGCCGCGACCGCCCGAGAGCGAGATGCCGGGCAGCGAGAGCACTTCGAAGTCGCCGGAAAACGCCTCCTCGAAGCCGCACCTGGACGCCTCGCGGTCAACGGTGGCAAGAAATCCGATCTCGCCGAAGTTGACCGCGAACACGGGCACCCCGGTGCCGGCGTACGTGCGCAGGGCGGTGAGGATCGTTCCGTCTCCGCCGAGCGCGAAGCAGATATCCGCGTCGGGCGAGACCGGCGCGTCGAGCTCCAGACCGGGGGCCGGCCGCAGCGAGTGCTTGTGCGTCTCGTCGGCGTCGAAGCGCAGCACGGCTCCCGCCTCACGAGCCAGCGCGAGCAAAGTCCCGATCGCAGGCGCGGTCTCGCCGGGGCGCCGGTGGGTTAACACCGTCGCGGTTCGGATCTCCTTCACGGCTCCACCTCGCGGGCCGCCCGCTCAAGGTCCGCCACGCCACCCCTCCCCTTCTCCGCTAGCCAGACGAAGGATTCCAGGTTGCCCTTCGGCCCGGGCAGTCCCGAGCTGGCGTAGCCCAGCACCGAGGCGCTGTCGGCCTGCGCGGCCGTACCCACGTCGATCAGCGCTTGGCGGCGCACGGCGGCGTCGCGTACCACCCCGCCTTTGCCCAGTCGCTCCCGGCCGACCTCGAACTGCGGCTTGATCAGAGCCAGGCAGTCGAATTGCTCGGCCGCGCACCCGAGGACTGCGGGCAGAACTTTGCTCAGGGAGATGAACGACACATCAATGACGATCAGCTCGGGCCGGTAGGGCAGCTCGGTCGCGGTGAGCCAGCGGGCGTTGGTGCGCTCAATCACCGTCGCCCGCGCGTCCGAGCGCAATCGCCAGTCGAACTCGCCGTACCCCACGTCGACGGCCACCACGTGCTCCGCCCCGTGCTGCAACAGGCAATCCGTGAAGCCGCCGGTCGAGGCGCCCACATCCAACGCATGCCTCCCGTTGACGTCCAAACCGAAGGCCGTGAGCGCATTGGCCAGCTTCACGCCGCCGCGGGACACGAACGGCGGGGGGGCGATGACCTCGAGCTCGATGTCCTCGCGCACCAGCTGGCCCGGCTTCTCGGCCCGCCGGCGCTCAGGCAGCAGCAGCACTTCGCCGGCGATCACCGAGGCCGCGGCGCGCGAGCGGGACGCGAACATGCCACGGTTGGACAGCAATGTGTCGATTCGGACTCGCTTCACCCGCCGGAACGGTACGTGATCAGACTCACACTCAACCTGGCGAAACCGGGGCAGCATGACGGCAGATTTCCTCCCAGCGATCAAACGCAGAAATACTCTCTCCTCCAGGGAACGGCTCGCCAACCAGCGGGCCGTTCCCTTTTGAGGAGCGAGAGTGGCTACTGCGTTACCTCGCTGCGCTCGGCCACGGCGGCTTCGATCCGCTCGGCGATCCGGGAGCCAGTGAACCCGACTTCCTCGTGCAGGAGCTTGGGGGCGCCGTGGGTGACGTAGTGGTCGGGGAGGCCGACGCGAAGGATCCGCGCGTTCAGGCCCGCGTCGGAGAGGGTCTCCCAGACCGCGGAGCCGAAGCCCCCGGCCAGCACGCCCTCTTCGACGGTCACCAACAGGTCGTGCTCGGCGGCCAACTGTGCGACCAGGCCCGCGTCGATCGGCTTGGCGTACCGCGCGTCGGCCACCGTTACCTCGAGTCCGCGCTCGGCCAGCAGCTCGGCCGCCTCGAGCGCCTTGGCGACCCCGGTCCCGTATCCGAGCAGCGCGACCCGCTCGCCCTCGCGGAGGATCTCGCCGGTGCCGATCTCGAGTCGCTGGGGCTGGGAGGGCAGCGGCACGCCGATGCCCTCGCCGCGGGGGTAACGCAGCGCGATCGGTCCATCGTCGTAGCGCAGCGCGGTGTGGAGCATGTGGACGAGCATCGCCTCGTCGCGGGGAGCCATCAGGACGATATTGGGCAGGCAGCGCAGGTAGGCGATGTCGAACACGCCGTGGTGGGTCGGACCGTCGTCGCCGACCAGGCCGGCGCGATCCATCGCGAACACCACGTTCAGCTTCTGCAGGCACACGTCATGGACGATCTGGTCGTACGCGCGCTGGAGAAAGGTCGAGTAGATCGCGGCCACCGGCTTACAGCCCTGCAAGGCCAGCCCGGAGGCGAACAGGATCGCCTGCTGCTCAGCGATGCCCACATCGAAGTAGCGCTCGGGCAGCTCCTTCTGGAGGATGCTGAGCCCGGTCCCGGAGTTCATCGCCGCGGTGATCCCGATCACACGGTCATCGCGCCGGCACTCGCGCACGAGCGCCTCGCCGAACACCTTCGTGTACTGGGGCGGAGCGGCGGTGGCGGGGCCACCGCCGACCGGCTTGACCGCGGGCAGCCGGTGGGCGATCGAGTTCGGCTTGGCGGCGTGCCACTCCTCCATGCCCTCGAGGCCGCCGTTCTCGGCCGGTCCGAAGCCCTTGCCCTTGACGGTTGCACAATGGACCACGACCGGCCGCTCGGCGGCGAGGGCCTCTCGCAGCGCGCGGCGCAGCGCACGGACGTCGTGACCGTCGATCACGCCCATGTACGCGAAGTCGAGCTCCTCCCAGAACATCCCCGGCGCCCAGAAGGCCTTGATCGACTCCTTGAAGTGGGGGCCGATCCGCTCGAACGCGGCACCGATGCCGGCCGGGAGCTTGGTCAGGCCGCCCTCGACGCCCTCGCGAGCGTGCCAGAGCTTCGGATTCAGCCGCACGCGGTTGAAGTACCGCGACATGGCCCCGACATTGGGCGCGATCGACATCCCGTTGTCGTTGAGCAGGACCACGATCGGTGTGCCGCTGCCGCCAGCCTGGTGGACGGCTTCGAAGGCGACGCCGCCAGTCATCGCGCCGTCGCCGAGCACCGCCACGACGTTGCCGCTTTCGCCGTGGCCGAGGCGCATCGCCTCCTTGATTCCGACCGTGTAGCCGATCGAGGTCGAGGCGTGGCCGGCGCCCATGATGTCGTGCTCGGACTCGCCGATCGAGCAGAACGGGGCCAGGCCGCCGTACTTGCGGATCGTCGGAAGTTGGTCACGTCGCCCGGTCAGGATCTTGTGGGGATAGGCCTGATGGCCGACGTCCCAGAGGACCTTGTCGCGCGGGGAGTTCAGCACCGAGTGCAGCGCCACGGCAATCTCGCAGGCACCGAGGTTGGCCCCGAAATGGCCGCCGATCTCGCCGACGGTGTCGATGATGTGCTCGCGTACCTCCTGGGCAACGAGCTGGAGCTCCTCGTCGGTGAGGCCGTGGAGATCCTGGGGTCCGTTTATGCGGTCTAAGAGCTTGGGCGGCATCAGTAGGTTCGGATGGCGATGAAGTCGGTGATCTGCTCGAGCTGCACGGCGCCGGCCGGCGCGGCTTCCCTGAGGGCGGCGCGGGCGCGTCCGTGCGATTCCCGGGCCAGGTTGCGCGCCCCGTCGAGACCGAATTCGGACACGAAGGTTCGCTTGCCCAGCCGCTCGTCGCTTCCCTGCTGCTTGCCGAGCGCCTCTTGGGAACCGGTCACGTCGAGGATATCGTCGACGATCTGGAAGAGCACACCCAACTCGCTGGCAAAGGTTCGGAACACGGGGATTGTGGCACGTTTGTGTGGCCCGGCCAGTAGGAGTACGCACTCGATGCTCGCAGCGATCAGCCGGCCCGTCTTGAGCTCATGCAGACGGCGCAGTCCGTCCGGGCCGGGTGCAGCGCTGGCAGCCACATCCAGATACTGCCCGCCGACCATCCCTTGTACGCCGGTCGCGCTCGCGAGCTCGGCCGCCGCGGCAAGCAGATCGGCCGGATCGGCCTGCTGGCCCGAGAGGAGCAGCCGGAACGCCTCGGCGTAGAGACCGTCACCGGCCAGAATCGCCACATCCTCGCCGAACGCGCGGTGGCAGGTCGGCTGCCCGCGGCGCAGATCGTCGTTGTCCATGGCGGGCAGATCGTCGTGAATCAGGGAGTAGGTGTGGATCAGCTCGAGGGCCGCGGCCAGTGGGAGCATGCCGGCCGGATCGGAATCGATCGCCTCGGCCGTAGCCAGGGCCAGGACCGGCCGGATCCGCTTGCCGCCAGCCAGCAGCGAGTAGCGCATCGCCTCCTCGAGGCCCGCTGAGGCGGCCTCGGTGGAGAAGTGCAGCCCCTCTAGGTAACGCTCCACCTCGGCGCGCAGATGCTCTGGGTAGGCGGGGGCGCTGCGGACGCTCGACACCGTCAGTGGATCGATGGGGGAGTTCGGGCCACTACGACGCGGCTGGGAGCGGCAGCTGCCCGGGCAGGTCCGGGAGCGGCTCGAGCGCGGCGCGCGCGCGCTGATCCACCTGGGCGCTGGCCTCCGAGGCCAGCCGCGCACAATCTTCGATCAGCGCCAGGGTGGCGTCCGGCTCGAGGTCTCCGGAGCGCAGGCGCTGCGCGGTCTCTTGCAGGCGCCCGCTGAGCTCGATCAGAGCGTCGGTCACCGCTTCAGAGTAGCGCGGGCGTTGGTCGGGGGGCGGAATCCTCCGATTTGGGGCTTCCGGTCGGGCAGCTGATCCTCAGCGCTCGCCGTCGAGCGCCGCGTTGACCAGCGCGTCGGCGTGGGCGTTCTGGGCCCGGGGCACGCTGCGGATCTTCCAGTGCTCGAACCGCCTCAGCGCCACGATGGCCTCCAGAAACAGCGGCTTCATCGACGGATGCTTGACCTTGTAGGTGCCGTTGAGCTGCTTTGCGACCAGCTCTGAGTCGTTGACGACCTCGACCTCACGGGCGCCGAGGGCCGCCGCCCGCTCGAGGCCGCGCAGCACGGCGCGGTATTCAGCGACGTTGTTGGTGGCCACCCCGATGCGCTCGGCGACTTCGTCGAGCACCTCGCCCTCGGGCGCCGAGATGACCACGCCGATCGCCGCCGGGCCCGGGTTTCCGCGCGCCCCGCCATCGACGTGGACCACGACCCTGCCTGGTGATTCAGTCAAGCGCTATTCATTGACAAGCCTGAGCTCGGGCAGCTCGCCGGGAACCCGCGGGCGACGGCGATCACGCGTCTCACGCTGGCCGCCGACGGTTGAGCCGGAGTCACGGCGGGAGGACCGGCGGCGGTCCAGGATCACCGTGACGTTCGGGTCCTCTGCGTAGTAGTCGGTCAGCTTCTCGAGCAGCTCGTCAGCCAACGCCTCGGGGACCACGCAGAAGATCACGGGGTAAATGCTATTCGACGACGGCGACGCGGCAAGGACGCTCAGCGCAGGATCAGAGTGCCCTGCTCGTCGGCGACTGCGTTGGCATGCGTCTCCTCCGGCGTGAGCTCGCTGAGCTCATAGCCCTGTCCGGCGACCCTGACGCTAGGCTGGTCATCGGCGAGGTCGGCCTCGTAGCGGTACCAGCACAGCTCCCAGGACACGACCACGTTGACGAGAGTGGCACGTTCCGCGGACGGCGCCACCGAGACGTCGGGGGCCCCGAGTGAGCGCGCCACGCCGGCCACCGTGCGCCGGTGCTCAGAGGCATTGAACAGCTCAACCGCGCTGGCGGACTTCTGTTCGGCGCTGGTCGGAACGGCCCGCACGTGGCGAGGTTCGCGGGCCTGGTCGCGGTTGGGCGCCTGGTCCGAGTAGGCGCTCGTGCTCGTCTCCGACCAGGAACGGCTGTCAAGCTCGTCTCTGAGCGTCGGCGCGGAGGTCGACGGCGCGGTGCCTTCACGGCGCCCGCGCAGCCTCCCGAGCAGCGACCGGCGGCGATCGCCGGAAAACGGGCTGTCCTCGTAAGCGGCCACTGTTCCCTCCCGGATCCACCCTTCGTGTAGTGCGCGCTCCTTGCACAGCTCGCACACCGAGCGCCGGGTGCCGCCGTTCAGATACACGTCGGCCCGCTCGCCGCGCAGCAGCGTTCTGCCGCATACGTCGCAAATCGTGTCATGACTGGAGGTGCGAATCTCTCGGGTGGCCATCCACCCGAGCGTACCAGGGGTTTTCAGCGCTGTGACGAACGGCGCTTAGTGGCCTGGGCCGCTAAGCCTTGACCGCCTCTCGCTCCGCTCTGGCCTCGTCGACCACCTTGCCGGCGAGGTGGCCCGGGATCTCCTCGTAGCGCAGAAATTCCATCGTAAACTCACCCTGGCCGCCGGTGATCGAGCGCAGATCCGGGGCGTAGGAGAGCATCTCCGACATCGGCACCTCGGCCTTGACCTCGGTCATTCCGCCACCGGTCGGCTCCATGCCAAGGGGTCGCCCGCGCCGGGAATTCAGATCGCCGATCACGTCGCCGACCGAATCCTCGGGAACGCTGACCGTGACCTGCATGATCGGTTCAAGCAGGACCGGCCCCGCCTGCTCAAGCGCTTGCCGCATCGCGTGTGTGCCGGCGACCTTGAACGCCATCTCCGAGGAGTCGACGGTGTGATAAGAGCCGTCGTACAGCTTCACCCGCACGTCCTTGACCGGATAGCCCGCGACCGCGCCCTCGGACATTGCCTCAAGGATTCCCTTCTCGACCGCGGGGATGAAGCCCGACGGGATCACCCCGCCCTTGATCGCGTTGACGAACTCGAACCCTTCGCCGGGTTCGAGCGGCTCGATCTCGATGTGGCAGTCGCCGAACTGTCCGCGGCCTCCGGTCTGCTTCTTGTGGCGCCCGTGCGCCTTGGCGGCCTTGCGGATCGTCTCCTGATAGGGCACCCGCGGAGGCTTCAGGTTCAGCTCGGCGCCGAAGCGCGCCTTGCATCGCTCGACTATCACCTCGACGTGAACCTGGGAGAGCCCGGCCACGATCTGCTCGCCGGTCTGCGAGTCGCGGTGCAGATCGATCGTCGGATCCTCCTCCTGCAGGCGCCGCAGCGCGGTGAACACCTTGTCCTCATCGCCCTTGCTCTTGGGCTCGACCGCGAAGGCCATGACCGGCGAGGGGAGCCTGATGCTGGGCATCTGGATCGGCTCGTCGCGCGCGGCCAGCCAGTCGCCCGCGCGGGTTTCCTTGAGCTTGGCCACGGCGCCGATGTCCCCGGGCCCGAACTCGGTCGTGTGTCCGGTCTGGGCGCCATCGAATCTCACGAGCTGGCCGATCCGCTCCTTGGCATGGGCACGCGTATTGAGGACCTGCGAGTCGTGCTTCATCATCCCCTGATAGACGCGGAACAGGTTGATCCGGCCGGCGAACGGATCGGCCCGCGTCTTGAACACGTACGCGTACAGCGGCTCGTCCTCGACCGGTTCGAGCGTCATCTCGCCGATCTGGAGTCCGCCGTGCTTGACCGGAGAGGGCAGGTCCTCGACGATCGCGTCGAGCAGCCGATTGGTGGCGAGGTTGCCCGTGGCGATGCCGCAAGTGACGGGGAACATCGCGCCGTGGTTGGTGCCGTCCTTGAGCGCGGTGACGATCTCCTCGTGGGAGATCTCCTCGCCTTCCAGGTAGCGCTCCATCAGCGTGTCGGAGGCCTCGGCCACTTCGTCCATCAGCTTCTCTCGGTATTCCTCGGCCTGGGCCTGGAGGTCGTCGGGAATCGGAATCTCGGTGCTGTTCTCACGGCCGGCCCCGTCGTAGCTGTAGGCCTTCATGTCGACGAGGTCGATCACACCACGGACCTCGTGCTCGGACCCAATCGGGATCTCGGTCGCGACGACGTGCTGGCCGAAGGCTTGCTTGAGGCTGTCGAGGGCGCGGAAGAAGTCGGCCCGCTCGCGGTCGAGCATGTTGACGAAGATCAGTCGCGCCAGGTCGAGCTCGGCGGCGCGCTGCCACAGCCGCGTGGTGTGCACCTCGACGCCCATGACCGCGTTGACGACGAACACGGCGGACTCGCAGACCCGGAGCGCTCCGAGTGCGTCGGCGATGAAGCTCGGGTCGCCCGGGGTGTCGATCAGGTTGACCTTGCGGTCCTGCCACTCAAACGAGGAAAGTGCCGCCGAGATAGACATCTGGCGCGCCTTCTCGTCGGTGTCGGCGTCGGATACGGTGGTGCCGTCGACCACGGATCCCAGCCGGTTGACCACGCCGGCCTCGAACAGAAGCGCCTCGTGCAGCGACGTCTTGCCACTCCCCCGGTGGCCGACGAGCGCCACGTTGCGGATGCGATCCGCGGGCTTGTGCATACCAGACTCCTCTCTCTCTGACGCCGAAGACGCGACCTTATCGCTTGGACGGCGGATGCGCGAAGGGTTCCCGGGCGCGGCGCGATCCGGTCTACGGCTAGTCCGATTCCCCCTGGAGCCTCGACCGCAGCCGCAGCACGGCCTTGGTGTGGAGCTGCGAAACCCGGGACTCGGTCACGCCGAGGACCTCACCGATCTCACGCAAGGTCAGGTTTTCGTAGTAGTAGAGCGCGATCACCAGTTTCTCGCGCTCGGGCAGCGCAGCGATGGATTCCGCGATCCGGTCCCGCAACTCGCCCTGGTCGGCGAGCGCCTGAGGATCCGGGGCTCCGCGGTCGGGCAGCGTGTCGAGCAGGGACACCTGGTCCCCGGAGGAGTCCGAGACGCTCCACAGTTCATCGAGCGCGACGATCGTCGAGTTGGAGATCTGCAGCAGCGCGTCGTGGAACTCCTCCAGGCTAATGTCGAGCTCGGTCGCCATCTCCTCGTCGGTCGGGGCCCGCTGCAACTTCGCCTCGAGCTTCACGTTGGCCCGCTCGATTTCCCGCGCCCGGGCGCGGACCGAGCGGGGAACCCAGTCGAGCGTCCGCAGTTCGTCGATGATCGCCCCGCGGATGCGCGTGATCGCGTAGGTCTCGAACTTGATCTCCCGACCGAGGTCGAAGCGCTCGATCGCCGAGATCAGTCCGCCGAGCCCGTAGGAGACCAGGTCGGCCTCCTCGATGTGCGCCGGCAGGCCGGAGCTCATCCGCCCGGCGACGTACTTGACCACCGGCGAGTACGCCACCACGAGTCGCTCGCGCGCACGCTCCTCACCGGCGGTCTTGTACCGCCTCCATAGGTCCCGGAGCTCGATCGCTTTGACGTTGGTTTTCAGTTTCCCCCCGGGACCATTGCTACGCGCGAGGGTGTGCATGCGTATAGGCCGATCGAAGGCGCGCCGACTCTACCCGAGTGTAAATCTGCGTCGTAGAGATGGTTGCGTGGCCAAGTAGTTCCTGAATCGCCCGTAGGTCCGCGCCGCCTTCGAGTAGATGAGTGGCGAATGAATGCCGCAACGCGTGCGGGTGCGCGTCGGCGAGCGCGGGCGCATGAGCGACTGCGTGGCGCGCCCAGGTTCTCAGCCGGCGCCTGACGTCGGAGGTTCCGAGTCGGCGGCCGGACTTCGATAGGAACAGCGCACCGGATCCGGCCCCGCCGGCCTCTGCCACCAGCGCCGGGCGGCCGCGCGAGAGGTAGCGCTCGAGGGCTCGCAGCGCGTGCTCCCCGACGGGCACGATCCGCGTCTTCTGACCCTTGCCCTCGACCCGCACGGTCTCGGAATCGAAGTCGACCGACGGGAGGTCGAGGGACACCAGCTCCTCTGCCCGCAGGCCCGAAGCGTAAGCCAGCTCGAACAGCGCGCGATCTCGCAGCTCGAGGGGCGTCGTCGCCGGAATCCGATCCAGCAACGCCGCGACTTCGTCGGCGCGGAGCACGCGGGGCAGTCGCTGCGGTCGCTTGGGGGAGCTCAGCAGGTCGGCCGGATTCTCACCACGCGCCCCGAGCTCGACCTGGGTGCGGAACAGACCACGCAGCGCGGCGATCTTGCGCGCGACCGTGGACGGAGCATGTCC
>CAXMLR010000555.1:0-7805 GCA_964194275.1 uncultured Solirubrobacterales bacterium | reverse complement strand
GCTCGAGGAGACGATGGGCGCGCTGGACACTGCGGTCCGCCAGGGCAAGGCGCGGTACGTCGGCATCTCCTCCTACGGCCCCAGGCGGACCGAGGAGGCCGTGCAGATCCTGCGGGAGCTCGGCACGCCGCTCTTGATTCATCAGCCTTCCTATTCGCTGCTGAACCGCTGGATCGAGGACGAGCTGCTGACCGTGCTCGAGCGCGAGGGGGTCGGGACGATCGTGTTCTCGCCGCTGGCCCAGGGCCTGCTGACCGACAAGTACCTGAATGGGGTACCGGACGATTCTCGCGTGCGTCGCGGCCTGCACTTCTCGCAGGAGATGATCTCCGAGGAGAATCTCGACCGGGCGCGCTCGCTCAACCAGATCGCCCAGCGTCGCGGACAGACGCTGGCTCAGCTCGCCATTGCGTGGGCGCTGCGCGATCCGCGGATCACCTCCGCGCTGCTGGGCGCCAGCAGCGTCAGCCAGCTTGAGCAGAACGTCGAAGCGCTGAAGACCCTCGACTTCGACTCCGATGAGCTGGCGGAGATCGACCGCTACGCGGTGGACGGCGCTATCAACCTCTGGGAGCCGTCGAGCTCGGCGTAACGCCGTCCTACGGTGCGGCCACGACCTGGCCGTTGTTGCCCACGTAGGACTGCTGGGGCTTGCTCAGCACGGTGACCGTGAACGTCCCGGTGGGGCTACCTCCACCGGCCAACACGGCTTTCGCGTTGCCGTTCAGTCCGGCCGCGATCGTGTAGCCAATCACATGCCGGCCAGGTTTGATCGCCGTCACCCCCCAGTCGAAGGTGGCGGTGGCGCCGGGCCGGAGCGCTCCGAGCGCCCAGGTATTGGAGTAGGCGGTCACGGCTGCACCGGGGCCCCCGGACTTGCAGCTGTACAGACACGGTCCCGGGGGGCGATCAACGACCCACACCGGACGCGAGGGATCTGCCAGCCCGGTGCTGTCCACGTTCTCAGAGAACGCCGCCGATCCGGTACCCGAGCCGGCCTGCGCCGAGGCCTTACAGCTGATGTTGCAGACGGTCACCGCGACGTTCGGGATCGTGTGGTTGCCCGCGTTGCGGACCGCGATCACCAGATGCGTGTGCTGAGCCAGCCGCTGCGAGGCCGGAAAACGCGCTGTCGTTACCGCGACCTGAAAGCGGCCGTTGTGCTCGTTGGCGTCCTGGCGGGCCCCACCACCGCAGCCGCTCACGACCGCAAACGCCGTCGCGGCGATGATCCAGCTGCTCCTCACTCTCCACCGAGTCACGGCGGGCGCAAGATACCACGCGGGTGCATCCCCGAACGCCGCTTGTCGACGGCCCGTCGCAGGCGGCGGACGGTTCCAACTTGGTTTAACTGGACCGGTTGGCGTAGGCTTACCGGCGGTGAGCCGCACCGGCGGCCGCCCCAACCCCCGGAAGAGAAGACCACAGTTGATCCGAGCAGCTGCTGACCGAGCGTTCTTGCCGACTAAGAGCGTCCTGGAAGAGGTCGGGAACATGATGATCCTGACCGGGAAGACGATCACCTCCGCGGTGCGTCCGCCGTACCCTTACGGCAGCGAGTTCGTGGGGCAGTTCCTGTTCGCGATGAGGCTGTGCTGGTTCCCGCTGCTGATCTCCACGGTCGCGTTCGGATACGCCGCACCGGGACTGCAGGCGGCGAACTTCCTCGTGCTGTTCGGAGCGCTCGACCGCCTCGGCGGGTTCTTCGTGCTCGCGTCGATTCGGGAGTTCGCACCGTTCGTCGATGCGATCGTGCTCGCTGGTGTGGCCGGCACTGCGATCACCGCCGACCTCGGCGCCCGCAAGATCCGAGAGGAGCTCGACGCGCTCCAGGTGCTCGGCGTCGATCCGGTCAAGAACCTGGTCGTGCCCCGGTTTTTGGCCCTGATGCTGGTGACCGGTCTGTTCGACATCTACGCGCTGCTGTTCGGCATCTTCGGCGGCATCGTCGCCACGCTGGTCAACAACGCGCCGCTGGGGCCGTTCTGGGCCACCTTCTTCAACAATGCATCAACGACCGATCTGTGGGGGTCCGTGGTGAAGACCACGATCTTCGGCGCGATCATCGCAATCGTCTGCTGTTACAAAGGGATGACTGCGTCCGGAGGGGCCGAGGGAGTGGGACGCGCCGTCAACCAGGCGGTGGTGATCGCGTTCCTGGGCGTGTTCGCGTTCAATTACGCCTTCACCCAGACGCTGCTGGCCACGCACCCCGAGATCACCACGATCGCCAAGTGATCGGCTGATGGGCGAAATCTTCGCAGCACCGAAGGGCTGGGTCGAGGCCTTCGGCGAGATGATCAAGTTCACCTCGAAGATCGTCGGCGAGGTTTTCCGGCTGCGGGTGTTCAAGTTCTTTGGCGAGGCCCTGCGTCAATCGGGCATCCTGATCATCTCCTCGACGATCGTCATCTGGGGTCTGGTGTTCATCATCGGCCTCGAATGCGGGGTGGAGGGGGCCTACTTCGACCGCGCCAACGGCGTCCCCGCCTATGCGGGCGTGTTCTCCGCTTGGTGCGATCTCCGCGAGCTCGTGCCATACGGTTTCGGGTACATGATGGCCGCCAAGGTCGGGACGGGAATCGTCGCCGAGCTCGGCTCGATGCGGATCTCCGACGAGATCGACGCGCTCGAGGTGATGGGGATCAGCGGGATGACGTTCCTGTGTGCGACTCGCCTGCTTGCGGCCTGGCTCGTGCTCCCGTTTGTCTACATCATTTCGATCGGCGCCGGCTTCTTCGCCAGCTACCTCGTGGTCGTCCAGCAGATCGGAGACGTCACCTCAGGAGGGTTCTTCTTGATCTTCTGGCAATTCCAGAACCCACCAGATCTCTTATTCAGCTTGATAAAGGCCATGTCGATGGCGACGGTGATCGTGCTCGTCGGCTGTTACTACGGCTACAACGCCAGCGGCGGCCCGGTCGGGGTCGGCACCGCGACGGCCAAATCGATGGTCGTCAACATCGTCTCGGTTCATCTCATCGGCATGCTCGGGACGCAGCTCTTCTGGGGCGCGAATCCGAGGGCACCAATCGGAGGCTGAAAATGCGGAGGTTCCAGTTCGGCGGCAAGCGCAAGGACGATGGGACGAAGAGCGCCGAGCCGGCTGCTCCGGCAGCGAGCGAGACACAGGCCCCGGCCACGCCGGCGCCCGAACCCGCAGTTCAAGACGAGCCGGAATCGGATTCGTGGCTGCCTCCGGGACGTGAGGGTTGGGAGGAGCCCGGCGACGAACCGGCCCCGCTCCACGACAGTCAGGACCGTGGGGCCAACGGACCCGGCGACGGAGCTTCAGACACCTCCCACGAATCGCAGATCCCGGTAGCCGGAGGTCAGGCGTCTCAGGCGCAGCCCGCCGCGGACGCGCAGGCGGGCGCCGAGGCGCAGGCTCGCGGCGCGGCCAACGTCCCGACCACCGATCCCGAACCAGGGTCCCAAACCGGCTCCCAGGAATCCGGCTCACGCGTGTCCGTAGTCGACGAGCAGCCGCCGCGACCGGCGCCCCCGGACGGTGCCGACGAGGAGGACTACCGCTGGCACACCTACCGGGTCTATCCCTCCGGGCGCCCCGACGCCGTCGAGTTCATCGACACCTACAAGGCGTTCGGCCGCGCGCGGATCCTGCGCGGCCTGAACATGGGCCTCCCTGAGGGGATGGTGTCGATGGTCCTGGGCCCGTCGGGCACCGGCAAGTCGGTGTGCATCAAGCACATCGTCGGGCTGCTCTACCCCGACCAGGGAGACGTGCTGGTGCACGGCGAGTCGGTGCCGAACATGGCCGACGACGACCTGTTCGAGATGCGCAAGAAGTTCGGCCTGCTGTTCCAGGACGGCGCCCTGTTCGGGTCGATGAACCTTTACGACAACGTCGCGTTCCCGTTGCGCCAGCACACCGAGAAGGGCGAGGACGAGATTGATGACATCATCATGCGCCGGCTCAACGAGGTTGGTCTCGGCAGCGCGCGGGACAAGATGCCCAACGAGCTCTCGGGGGGGATGCGCAAGCGCGCCGGGTTCGCACGCGCGCTCGTGCTCGAGCCCGACATCGTCATGTTCGACGAGCCCGACTCGGGCCTTGACCCGGTGCGCACCGCGCTCCTGGGTGAGCTGATCCTCGAGATCCACCGCGACATGATGGACGAAGCCAAGGAGAAGGGGAAGGAGCATCTGCCCACCTTCGCGGTGGTCACCCACGACATCATGAGCGCGCGGCGGGTGGCCGACTACATCAACGTCCTGTGGAAGGGCCGGATCGTCGAGGCGGGACCGGCCGAGGACATGCTCAACTCCGACAACCCGTTCATTCGTCAGTTCCTCGCCGGGGAGTCGCAAGGCCCCCTAACCATGGACTAGCTCGCTCGCCGCGGGCCCGCAGCTCGGCTCCGCGGGTGGTGGCGTCCAAACACCGCTGGCACCGATAGCCTGACTTTCATGAAGCAGAGGCTCGAGGGGCTGGCCAGGGTCGCCGCGCGCCGCCCCGGGCTGACGGTGGCGATCGTGCTGAGCGTGGCCTTGGCCGGGACGCTGCTCTCGCTGGGCCTCAGGCCCTCTGCCGGCAGCGACACATTCGTCTCGCGCTCGACGGCGAGCTTCCAGGCGACCGACCAGGACCACCGGCAGTTCGGCGGCGACGCGGTGGTAATCCTGGTCCGTGAGCCGCTGACCGACCTCGTCGAGACGAAGGATCTGGCCACGATCACGTTCCTCGAGGCCTGCCTGGCGGGCCAGTACGTCGTCCCCAGCGCGCAGCTGAACTCGTTCCAGCCGGCGCCGCCGGGTGCCCACGCCCCCTACGGTGGATACAACAGTCCGTGCGGCAAGCTGATGACGGCCAAGCCCGTCCAGGTCGTCTATGGCCCGGGAACCTTCCTGAACCGGGCCGTCGCCGCAGTCAATCTTCAGGTCAGGGCACTGCTCAGCTCCGCGCAGCAGCAGATCCAGAGCGCGGGCGCGGCGGCACGGCAACTCGCGCTCGCCCGTGGCCTCACCGCGGCGCAGGCCTCGCAAGCCGCGTCGGCGGCGCAAACGCTCGCCAACAACCAGCAGACCCAAACACTGGAGCGGCTGTATCTGAACTCCGGGATCAGCGGTACGCCGAAAATCGACGATCCGAAGTTCATCCCTCAGATCGTGTTCGACCAGACCCGCGGTGTCAACCAGCCAAAATCGCGGTTCGCCTATCTGTTCCCGACCGCCGGCTCGGCGCTGATCCAGGTCCGCCTGAAGGCGTCGCTCTCCGACGAGCAGCAGGCGCAGGCCATCTCCTGGATCCGTCAGGCGGTGCAGATGCCGATGTTCGCCAGCGCCTACGGAGGGACGTACACGGTCAGCGGCGAGCCGGTCGTCGTCAATGACCTGGCGGCGAAGATCAGTGGCTCGATCGCCGGGCTGCTGATCGCTGCCATTCTGGTGATGGCGGCAACGCTGCTGGTCGTGTTTCGCAGCCGTTTACGGCTGCTTCCTCTGGCTATCGCGCTGGCCGCCGCCGGGGTGAGCTTCGGGGCGCTGTCGCTGGTCGGCGGCACCCTGACGATGGCATCGATCGCCGTCCTGCCGATCCTGATCGGGCTGGCCGTTGACTACGCGATCCAGTTCCAGTCCCGCGCGCAGGAAGCCCGGCGGGGGGAGGACGGCGAATCGCTCACGGTTGAAGCGGCCGTTGTCCGTGCCGCTCGCGTCGGCGCTCCGACCATCGCGGTGGCTGCGCTGGCCACCGCGACCGGCTTTCTCGTGCTGGAGCTTTCGCCGGTGCCGATGGTCAGGGGCTTTGGGCTGCTGCTCGTGGTGGGGATCGCCGTGGCGTTCGGATGCGCGCTGGCGGCCGGGTCGGCTGCCCTCGTGCTGGCCGAACGGGAGGGGGGCGCGTTTGGCGCGTCCGTGCGCGGCGCCCGCGAGATCCTCCGCGAGATCGGCCCGCGGGGCGCCCGTCGTCGCCCGCGAGCGCTGCGAACCGCTCGGGGGGCACCGCTGCGCACCGTCGGCTCCGTGCTGGACCTCGTCGTGCGCAGGCCGGGCCGAGTCCTGGCGGTGGGGGCCGTGCTGGCGCTGCTCGGCTGGGTTGCCGACACCCAGACCTCGGTCCAATCGGACGTGACCAAGCTCGTGCCTTCGAGCATGCCCGCGCTGCAGAACCTGCACACGCTTGAGCAGGTCACCGGCGTGTCCGGGGAGATCGATGTTGTGGTTGACGCGGCCGACGTCGCGACCCCGAAGGTGGTCGGCTGGATGTTGAACTACAACGCCGAGCTGCAGCGCCATTTCGGCTACCTGGAGACCAAGGGCTGCGCTTCCTCGACCCTGTGCCCCGCCCTTTCGCTTCCCGATCTGTTCTCCGCGGGGACGCAGGCGGGCCAGAGCGCTCCCGTGCCACCGGACCAGTCCGCGATCCGCAGCCTGCTGGCGGCGGTGCCGTCCTACTTCTCGCAGGCGGTGATCACCCCGGATCACCGCAGCGCGACTCTCGCCTTTGGCATCAGGCTGATGCCGCTGGCCAAGCAGCAGCAGGTGATCGACTACATGAACTCTCGGCTGCATCCGCCTCCGGGCGTCACTGCGCGGCTGGCCGGGCTGCCGGTCCTGGCCGCGCAGGCGAACGGCGCGCTGTCCTCCTCGGGCCGCCGGCTGCTGACCCTGTTGGCCGGCCTGCTCGCCGTCGGGCTCGTGCTGCTGGCGGTCTTCCGCCGGCCCCAGCGAGCACTTGTGCCGCTGATCCCGATCGCGCTGGCGACGGGGTGGTCCGCGCTGATCCTGTTCGCGATCGGGATCCCGCTCAACCCCATGTCGGCCACCCTCGGCGCACTGGTGATCGCGATCTCGACCGAGTTCAGCGTCCTGCTCTCGGAGCGCTTCCGGCAGGAACGAGTCGCCGGCCGGGACCTGACGGACGCTCTGGCCCAGACCTACCATTCGACCGGCGCAGCGGTCCTCGCCTCCGGGGTGACCGCGATCGCCGGGTTCGGAGTGCTGGTGTTCTCCGGCATCACGATGCTCCGTGATTTCGGTTTTGTCACCCTGATCGACCTCACCGTCTCACTCGCGGGTGTGCTCGTCGTGCTGCCAGCGGTGCTGGTGGTGTCAGAGCGCGAGGATGTCGCCCAGCGGCTCCGGGGGGCCTACGGGCGTGCGCTCACGCTGCTGCCGCGCTCGCGCCGCCGGGCGCGGGTCGCGTGAGCGAGCGGCCGCCTACCCCTCCGGACCGGGAGCCCCAAGCTCACCCACCCGAGTCTGCGGACGGCGACCCGCCGGTCCCGCAACATCGGCTCGATCCTGACCTTGCGGCGGCTGCCGCGGGAGTCCCCGAGCAGCCAGCGCCGGAGATCGCACCCGTGTTCGACCCGAGACCGTATCGCTGGGCGATCGGCATCTTCGGCCTCGTCCTGGTGGTGGTGATCTCGATTTATCAGTTCGCGAGCAACGGGACCGCCAGCCCCGGGGTGCCCCCCGGAAAGCGCCTGCACCGGTTCGTCGCCCCGCTGGCCCTCAGCGGCGTGAACCTCGACGCGAACATGAATCCCCGCTGTGATCCAGCTCATCCAAATCCGCGGGCCCTCAACGTCTGCGGCCGCACTCCGCTGCTGCTGGCGTTCTTTGTCACCGGATCCTCCGCATGCACCCGTCAGGTCGACGCGATGCAGGCGCTCTCGCGCCAGGTCCCGCCCACCGTGGTCCAGTTCGCCGCGGTGGCGATCAAGGCCAGCAAGACGGCGACGGCGGCTGAGGTGCGCTCACACCACTGGACGATCCCGGTGGCGTATGACCGAGACGGCGCGGTCGGTCAGACCTATGGCGTCGAGATCTGCCCGATC
>CAXMLR010000554.1:0-5240 GCA_964194275.1 uncultured Solirubrobacterales bacterium | reverse complement strand
CCCAGGAGACGTGCGAGCAGGCGATCAGCCGGGTTGCGGGTGAGACCTCCCCGGGAAGCTCGGAGAAGGGGACCACCTTTACCTGCACTCCATGCCGGCGCCGGGCCCGGCCCAGCGGGGCCAGCAGGCCGGGATGCTCCTCGTCGGAGGTCAGAATCTCGTCGCCGGCGCGGAGGTCGAGGCCGGCGATCACCGTGTTCACGCCATCGGTCGTGGAACCGGTCAGCGCGATTTCGCTCGGCTCGGCCCCGAGCACGCGCGCATATCCGGCCCTGAGCTGCGCTGCCATCGCCATCAGCGAGTCGAAGTACGGCCGCCCGGCTCGGCCCCCGATTGCTTCGAGCTCGATCCGCCGCCTGACCACCTCGACGACTTGCTGGGGCAACGGGCCCTCGGTGCCGGCGTTCAGATAGGACACGTGCTCGAGCACCGGAAACTGGGCTCGGAAGGCGGCTGGGTCGCTCATCTTGGCTTGCACCCTACTCGGGGCGGAGCCCGGCGCTCAGCCGACCGGAAGGCCGGCTTTACGACATTGCGTCGCCACCGCCCGACCCGCGGCGCCAGCGTAGCCCCCCGGCACGCCCGCCTGTGCGCACATCGCCCGCGCTCGTGACCCGCATTCATAGAACTCCTGTCCGCCGGTGGAGTACGGCAGGTTCACACTGACACATCCGCGGCTGGTCGAATGCCCGCTGCTCGCCAGCGCGATCACCAGCACGACCGTGAGCGCGGCGACCGAGGCCAGGACGGAGCCGAGCATCCACCGCTCGCGAACGGTGAAGCGACGCGCGGCGGCGAGGCGCTGAGCGTGACCGGGCGGCAGGATCAGCACGCACGGAGTCTACGAACCCAGCCGTGGGTGCGCCGCTAGAAGCCGGCAGTGCCGTTCGGCGTGCCCGGTCCCAGTGGGCCCGTCGTAGCGCTCATCGCCGTCCGTCCTTCTCCTCGAGCTCGCCCTTGAGCACCTTTCCGGTCGGGTTACGTGGTAGTTCATCGAGGAACACAACCTCGCCCGGGACCTTGTAGCGGGCGAGATTCTCGCGCACATGGCCCTTGACGTCGTCCTCGCTGAGTTGGCTGCCGTTCCCAAGCACGACGAACGCTTTGAGCCACTGACGAAGATGATCTTCAACGCGGAGAGGTCGCGTTGTTTGATCTCCTCATCGCCGAGGTCGACCATCCGCCGGAGCATCACCGGAACGACGATCATCGCGTTGGCGCCCTGCTGCTCGAGGCTGTCGAGCGTCTCCTCTGGGTCGAAGCGGCGCAGGATAACCAGGGTCGAGCCTAGCGCGATGCCAACGATCGCCTGCATGAATCCGAGTGCGTGGACCATCGGCACGCACAGCTCGGTCGTCTCCGGCACACGAAATGGGACCTTGCTCAGCAGGCCACCGATCAGCGCGAGCGAACGCGGCTCTGCACGGGCCCCGGAAGCATGCCGTTCAAACGGCTCCAAGAGCCGCGTGGAGAGCGGCGTCCGTTTCATCTCGTGCTCGGACGGGGTAACACAAGTGTGATGACCGGCGAGCTGATCACGTTCCCGATCCGCCTCGGGTTGCGCGCCGCACGGGCCGCCGTGCGTGGCGGCCTACAGGCGTCCGAGCGCGCAATCGCGCTCGCGTCGTTCGTCACCGAGCGTGTGATTTCCCGCGGACCCGACGAGGACTCCGACGCCCGCGCTGCGGCAACCGACACGCGCGAGCCGACAGCGGCGGGCCGCACCACCCGAGTCGCGGAACCGTCCGTTGCCACGTCAGGCGAGGTACCGCCACCGCTGGAGACGGAGATGGAGACCGAACCGGTACACGTTTCGGCGGAGCCCACACTCGTCGAGGAATTCGCCGAGCCCGGCGCCGAGGATGGCGCCGGGGCGCAGGTGACCGTCGCCGAGCCGTGGTCCGGCTACGCTCGGTTGAACGCAAGGGACGTCATCGCGCGCGCGGCCGCTGCGAATGCGGTCGAGCTTGCAGCCATGCAGCTTTACGAGGCGGCCCACCGGCGTCGCGAGACAGTCATGACCGCGGTCGAGCGAGAGCTCCGGACCAAGAGCGGTCGAGGAGCGGCGACGGCCGACCAAACCCGAAAGGAACACACCAATGGCGGTTGAGAAGAGTTTGAACGAACGAGATGCCAAGCTCGTGCAATGGCTCAGCGAGGCGTACGCGAAGGAAGCCGAGCTGGAGGTTGACCTGACCGCGCATATCGCGCTCACGCAGAAGATGCCGTACAAGAAGCGCCTCCGCGCGCACCTGACCGAAACGCGGGACCACAAGAAGCGGGTAGCCGCCCGGGTCAAGGCGCTGGGCGGAGGCAAGCCCTCGCCAGGACCGCAGATCCCTGGGGTTCCGGTTGCCGTCGGCGAAGTAGCGGGCAAGGCCGTCGCAGCAGTCAAGGGCCAGGTCGGGACTGCGCGGGCGGCCGTCACCGAACAATCCGAGACGCATATGCGCAACGCGCAGGAGGAGCTCCGCGAGGAGCATGTCGAGATCGCCATCTACACGCGGCTCGAGACCCTCGCCACTGAGGTGGGCGACAAGGAAACGGCGCAGCTGGCCAAGAACATCCGCCGCGATGAAGAGCGGATGGCCAAGTTTCTCGACGCCGAACTCAAACGGCTCGTCAAGGATGTAGTCCGCGCGGACGTCCCTCGCGACCAGCGCACGGCGGCGCGGCGCTCAACCCGGGCTCGCTCCAGCCGTTCGACCGGCTCCTCGCGTGCCGCGGGCTCCTCGCGTGCCGCGGGCTCCTCGCGCGCGTCCGGCTCGGGCTCGTCGCGGGCATCCGGCTCACGCACCTCGGGCACTGGCAGCTCACGCAGCCGCGGCCGTTCTCGCGGCTAGCCCTGTTCCGCGGGCGCCCCCTGGCGCCCGCGGCTCAGCGGCGCCTGGTCAGCGGGCCCGACCGGGTACTCACCAGGCTCGACTCGTCTCGGCTGGTCCCGATCTCCCTCGGGCGACCCCGCCCGGCCCCGTTTCGTCATCGGTCCATGCGAACATGCGTTCGTGACCTTGCGCGCCCAGGCAACGATTCTTCATGCCGACCTGGATGCGTTCTATGCCTCGGTCGAGCAACGCGACGATCCCCGGTTGCACCGGCGGCCGGTGATCGTGGGCGCCGGGGTGGTCCTGGCTGCCAGCTACGAGGCCAAACGCCAGGGGGTGCGTACGGCGATGGGAGTGACGCGGGCGAAGCGTCTTTGCCCTTATGCCGCGGTGGTGGCGCCGAGGATGTCTGTCTACACCGAGGCGAGCAGAGCCGTGTTCAAGGTGTTCGAGGAGGCGGCTCCGCTGGTCGAAGGGCTGTCAATCGACGAGGCCTTTCTCGACGTGCGCGGCCTTGAGCAGATTCTGGGGACGCCGGAGGAGATCGCTCGCCGCCTCCGCCAAGAGGTGCGCGAGCAGGTCGGACTGCCGATCACGGTCGGAGTAGCGCGAACGAAGTTCCTGGCCAAGGTCGCCAGCGGCGTCGCCAAGCCCGACGGCCTGCTCGTGGTGCCGCCGGACGGGGAGCTCGCGTTTCTGCATCCATTGGCCGTGGAGCGGCTGTAGGGCGTGGGCCAGGTGACCTCGGCCAAGCTGCGCTCACGGGGTCTTCGAACCGTGGGCGACGTGGCGGAGCTCGATGAGGCGGCACTGATCGGGATGCTCGGGCGCGCGTGCGGGCGCCAGCTGCACGCACTGGCCCACAAGAGACGCGCGTCCAGTCCAGACGCGACGCCGGCGACGCTCGATCGGCGCGCAGCGTGCGCTTGGGGGCGGCTCGCGGCTCCCCGCGGAGCTCGCGGCTGTGCTCACCGCGCTGATCGACCGGGTCACGCGGAGGCTGCGCGCGGCCCGCCGGGTTTGCCGAACAGTTGTGCTTCGTCTGCGTTTTCAGGACTACACACGCGCCACCCGGTCGCGCACGATGAGCGAGCCAACAGCGCAGACACACTCGATCCTGATGGTCGCCCATGGACTCCTCTCCGACGCTCTCCCGATGATCGAGCGGTGCGGGATAACGCTCGTGGGGATCGCTCTGGCGAACCTCACCGACGAGCTGAACGTGCAGCTCAGCCTGCCGATCGACCGTGCGCGTGAGTTGGATCGTGCGGTGGACAGAGTACGTGACCGCTTTGGGACAGCGGCGATCACCCGGGGCGTTCTCGTCGGCCAAAATCCCGGCCTCTCGGTGCCGCTCCTACCGGACTAGGGTGGTCCGCAGGTGCTTCGTCGAGAACTAGACGCCGGACAGTTCGGGGTCCTCGGCCACCGCGCGGCGCAGCGCGTCGTCGAAGTTCATCGGCTTGATGTCGAACAGTGTCATGCCCTGCGGATCGGTGACGACAGTAGGGGTGGCCAGACCTTCGATCAGCGGCCGCGCAACGCCGGCGTCAACGGGAGTGACCAAACCGATCCACAGCGACGACAGCCACGGCGTGATCAGCGGCACCGGCACGCGCGGGCGCGGGCGCAGGTCCAGCACGCGAGCCATCCGATCGAGCATCTCGCCGTAGGCGAGCACATCGGGTCCGCCGATCTGGATCTCCTGACCCACCGACGCGGGGACCGACAGACAGGCGGCCAGGAAACCGAGGGTGTCGTCGATCGCGATGGGCTGGGTCGCGTTCTTCAGCCACGCCGGCGCGATCATCGCGGGCAGGCGCTGGACGAGGTAGCGCAAGGTCCGGTAGGACTCGCTCTCGGGACCGACCACCATCCCCGCGCGGAAGTAGGTGAGCGGCGGGCCATGCTCACGCAAGACCACCGCCGTCTCGTGCCGGCTTCGCAGATGGGATGAGTGAGGACGGTCGCCAAGCCCTCCCAGATAGACGATCCGCTCAACACCTTCGGTGCGCGCCATCTGCGCGAATCCCGTCGCGGCCACCCGCTCGCTGGCGGCAAAGTCCTTTGGACCACCTCGCCCCATCGAGTGGATCAGGTAGTACGCGATGTCGACGCCGCGTCCCACACCACGCAGAGTCTCCGGGCGCAGGACATCCCCCTCGCGGAGCTCGAAACCTTGGTCTCGCAGGGCCTGGGCCGCCGGCGAGGAAGCGTTACGAACCAAGCAGCGGACTTCCTTGCCCGACGCCCCCAGCTCGGCCGCCAGACGGCTTCCGATGAATCCCGTCGCACCCGTCACCAGAACCGTTGCCCCCATCCAGCCACTATGGCGGACGCGGCGCGGGCTTGCATCATTGGTCTGCGCGGTTCCCATCGTGTTGCGAATCCACTGCATTCAGACAGCGCAAGCGC